>JAYSXB010000168.1:0-1531 GCA_043717775.1 Arenimonas sp. | reverse complement strand
TGCGCAGGCGGCGCGGCAGATTTTTGGCGTCCTGTTTGAATTGCGGTTTCAATACCACATGGAAATAATCGGTCGCCACTTGCCAACGATGGGTCATGATCGCGCGCAGGGTTTCGGCATCGGGAACATTAATATTCGGTCGTACATCCAGTTCCGGTGCAACCCGTAAAACTTTGGCGAGACGCAATTTCCGCAATACGCTAATGGCAAACCAGCCGATATCAAATTCGTATTTACGCAAGGCAAATTTTGCCGAGCTCGGGAATGCATGATGATTGTTGTGCAATTCTTCGCCGCCAATCCAGAAGCCCCAAGGTGTTAAATTGGTCGCGGCATCGCTGGTGTCGAAATTGCGATAACCCCACCAATGGCCCAGGCCATTAATAATTCCGGCGCCATGGAAGGGCATCCAGCACATATGTAGAGCCCAAATGGTTAAGCCGGGCGCACCAAATAAGGCCACATACAAAACCAATAAAATCGAAACGCCGAGAATTGGATATTTCGAATAAAGATTTTTTTCAATCCAGTCATCCGGCGTGCCTTTGCCGTATTGATCAAGCATGGCTTTATCAAGCGCAGCGTCGCGATATAAATCCACACCGCGCCACAGCACATTTGATAAACCTTTTACATGCGGGCTATGTGGATCTTCGGCGGTTTCACATTTCGCATGATGCTTGCGATGAATGGCGACCCATTCCTTGGTCACCATGCCGGTGCTCAACCAGGACCAGAAGCGAAACCAGTGCGTAATGATCGGATGAAAATCAACGCCGCGATGGGTTGCGCTGCGGTGCAAATACAAAGTGCTGCTCATCATGGTGAGCTGGCAGAGCACTAATAAAATAAACGCCATTTGACCGTAACTGGCTTGGGTCAATCCGTGTGTAAGCCAGTTCAATAGGGCGGTGGGCATGGGTAAGCTCCGTACGGAATGCGTCGATAATGCGAATGATGAGGCTTTGATAAGCGCTCGTCACCCTTCATGGGGGTATGGTGCTTCGATTACAATAAAAAGGTGAACCCCATCAAGTAAACTGTTCAGTATGAAAAAACTTCGCTTGGCTACCCGCAAGAGCGCGCTAGCGCTTTGGCAAACTGAACATGTTGCGGCGCGTTTGCGTATCGCACATCCCGAACTAGAAGTGGTATTGGTGCCGATGAGTACGCGCGGCGACCAAATTTTGGACAAACCCTTGGCCGATATTGGCGGCAAGGGTCTGTTCCTGAAAGAGCTTGAAGTCGCAATGCTGAACGGCGAGGCCGATGCTGCCGTGCATTCATTAAAAGACGTGCCGATGGAGTTAGACGGCCCGTTTCAATTGGCCGCGATTTTAGAGCGTGCCGATCCGTTTGATGCCTTTGTATCGGTCAAAATTTCCGATTTCGATGCTCTGCCGCAAGGGGCAAAAGTCGGGACATCTTCATTGCGTAGGCAGGCACAATTACGTGCCCGTCGAGCCGATTTGCAAATCCTGGACTTGCGCGGGAATGTGAACACGCGCCTGGCCAAACTCGAAAACGGCGA
>JAYSXB010000167.1:0-4015 GCA_043717775.1 Arenimonas sp. | reverse complement strand
TAATCCATGAATAAAGAAGTTTTGAATGAACCGCTCAACTCGACAAGAATTGATCTATGGCTTTGGGCGGCACGTTTTTATAAAACACGCGCACTGGCTAAACATGCCATTGAAACCGGCAAGATTGAAATAGAAGGCCAGGCTCTCAAGCCGTCACGCTTGGTAAAAATTCAGGATCAGTTACAGATTACGCGTAGCAATGAATTATTTGAAATCACCGTCACCGGCATCAGCGAGAAACGCGGCAGTGCCAGGCTTGCGCAAATGCTTTATATCGAATCCGAAACGAGTCGTACCAAGCGCGAAGCCGAGCGTGAACGCCGCAAAATGGAAAACGCCGGTTATCAAGCGCCACCCACCAAGCCCGACAAACGAGCCCGGCGTTTGATTAATGCGCTGGGTGATTTAGATATGCTGTAGGAGCGCCTTCAGGCGCGAACGAATCTGCGAGATAAGCTGACGCAGGAGCGAGTTCTACTCGCGAAATGCATCGACGCAGGTCTTTCGCGAGTAGAACTCGCTCCTACGTTTTTCAGAGTCGCAGACCTGTCGCGCCTGAAGGCGCTCCTACGAATCAGATTTTTTTATTTCTTCAAAAATCCGGCACCCAAACTCAGCATGTCGGAAAAATCGACATCGCCGTCGCCATCTTTATCGAGCACGGCATTCATCAGGCCACCGGCCAAGCCACCTTCCTGTGCGACCGCTTGGCGTTGCTGCCCCAGCGCGTTGCCAAGTTGTGTCGGCGACCAATTATTGGACTGCATTTTTTTTGCCAAAATCTGCATAACAATCGGCGCGAGCATAGCGAGTAATTGATTGGCGCCTTGTCCGCCTAATCCGGTTGCTTGTCCCAAGCCTTGGGTTGCACGTTGTTGTTGACCGCCAAAAACATGGCGAAGAATACTTTCACCTGCACTAGGTGTGGCGGCTTGTGAATCATCGCTACCGCCCATCACTGCGCCAAGAATATCGCCTAAACCACCGCCACCAGTATTGCTTTGGCTTTGTCTGCCGCCGCCCATAACGGCACCGAGAATATCGCCCAAACCTCCACCACTTTTACTTTGTCCGCCGCCCATCACTGCGCCTAACACGCTTCCTATGTCCAAACCGGCATGATCTTTTTCCAATGCGGAATGAAGCGCTTGCGCGCCTTCAGGCTGACTGGCATTTTTACCCATCGCACCCAGCAATAAAGGCAATGCCGCTTGAATTGCACCCTGTGCTTGCTGTGGATTAGTGCCGAGCTGACTAGCAACTTGTTCAACGGTTTGGGGGCCTAGTGCACCTAATACTGAATTTAATAAATCGTTGCTCATAATCTGCTCCCTGATTGGACTTGAACCTTAGCACGCGAAATAAATATTGCAAATTGCCAGATACAAAAAATCAACTCAACAACTTCAAACGATATAAAGCCTCAAGCGCCTGTTTGGGTGTCAATTCATCGGGATCAATCGCCGCCAATGCATCGGCGATGGGCGATGGTTTGACGAACAATCCCATTTGCTGAGGCTGCTCTAAAATTACCGGCGACATTTCACTTGCATGTGAAGGTCGAGCTTCGAGTTCAGCCAGTGTACGTTTTGCATGCGAAATAACACTACGCGGCAAACCGGCAAGCGCGGCCACTTGCAAACCAAAACTGCGGTTAGCAGGGCCGTCTTTTACTGCATGCATGAAGACGAGTTTGTCGCCGTGTTCGATGGCATCCAGATGCACATTGGCTATGCCGCTACCGGCTTCGGCCAAGGCAGTCAGCTCGAAATAATGCGTGGCAAATAATGTGTAGGCGCGATTTTGTTCGGCCAAATGTTGCGCGCAAGCTTCTGCCAATGACAAGCCATCGTAAGTCGATGTGCCGCGGCCAATTTCGTCCATCAGCACTAAAGAATTTTTTGTCGCGTGATGCAATATGTAACTGGTCTCCGACATTTCGACCATAAAAGTCGATTGTCCTTTTGCCAGATCATCACCGGCGCCGATGCGGGTCAGAATGCGATCAATCGGACCAATTTTCGCTGCACTTGCTGGCACGTAACTACCGATATGCGCGAGCAAAACAATCAAGGCATTTTGTCGCATATAAGTCGATTTACCGCCCATATTCGGGCCGGTAATAATCAACATGCGGCGGTTTTCATCGAGCTGTAAATCATTGGGCTCGAACGGTTCGCTGCGAACTGCTTCCACTACAGGGTGCCGACCGCGTTCGATATGAATGCCGGGCGCATCGCTTAGTTCAGGGCAAGCCCAATCCAAGGCTTGCGCGCGTTCGGCAAAACAGGCGAGTACATCGAGTTCACTTAATGCCGCGGCGCAGCGTTTGAGTGATTCAAGATTTTCATTCAAGGCATCAAGCAGATTTTCATACAGAAATTTCTCGCGCGACAATGAACGATCTTTTGCCGACAACACTTTATCTTCAAAGGTTTTTAATTCTTCGGTGATATAGCGTTCGGCACCGGTCAGTGTTTGCCGGCGTGTGTAATGGGTAGGCGCTTTGACCGATTGGCCTTTACTAATTTCGATGTAATAACCATGCACACGGTTGTAGCCGACTTTTAAAGTGGGAATTCCCGTTGCAGCTTTTTCGCGAATTTCTAAATCAATTAAAAACTGATCGGCATTGGTCGCCAGCTCGCGGAACTCATCAAGCTCGGCATCATAGCCATTGGCAATTACGCCACCATCGCGCAATAAAACCGGTGGTTGAGCTTGAATGGCAGATTTTAATAAAGCCGCTTGCGCATCATGCTGGCCGCATTCATTGAGCAATACTTTTAAGCGTGGCGAATCGAGTGATATTAAAGTTTTACTTAATTCGGGCAATGCCAATAAGGCATCGCGCAAGGTACTTAAATCGCGTGGTCTTGCCGAGCGTAACGCGACACGAGCAAGAATGCGTTCGATATCGCCAAGCGCACGGAATTGCTCACGCAGACCTTGCTCGCTGCGGTTTTCAATCAAGGTTTTTACTGCGTGTAAACGCTCGCTGATTACCGTGCGATTTTGCAATGGACGATGCAACCAACGCCGCAATAAACGACCTGCCATAGGCGTAATCGTGGAATCTAAAACACCGAGCAAGGTGTGCTCAATGCGCCCATCAACCCGCGAATCCAATTCCAGATGTCGCCGGGTCGCGGCATTCATCGCAATGCTGTCGTCGGAAGATTCCAGCACGATATTGGATAAATGCGGCAGTCGTTGCTTCTGGGTTTCTTCGGCATAGGCAAGCAAGGCACCGGCAGCACCGATAGCCAAGGGTAAGTTCTCGATACCGAAACCGCTTAAATCATGCACAGAAAAAAACCGCAGCAATTGCCGACGACAGGTTTCGCTATCAAACAACCACGGCGCGCGGCGACGAATGCTGGTAATGCCTTGCAAAAATACCGGCAAGCCGTCTTCATCGGGAATTAATATTTCTGCCGGATCGAGGCGTGCGAGTTCTGCTTGCAGCGTATCTTCATTCGCGACTTCATTAACTAAAAATCTTCCCGCAGATAAGTCAGCCCATGCAATTCCGAAACCATGCTTGCCGCGTGAAATCGAAAGCAATAAATTATCGCGACGCTCTTGCAACATCGTTTCATCAGTCACGGTGCCGGGCGTGACAATTCGTACCACTTTGCGTTCGACCAAACCTTTCGCCAGCGCCGGGTCACCAATTTGTTCGCAGATCGCAACCGACTCACCCAATGCCACCAATCGCGCCAGATAGCCTTCAGCGGCGTGATAGGGAACGCCGCACATTGCGATTGGTTGGCCAGCGGAATTACCACGTTGGGTGAGTGTGATATCAAGCAGTTTCGCGGCCTTGCGGGCATCGTCATAAAATAATTCGTAAAAATCGCCCATACGAAAAAACAGCAGAATATCGGGGTATTCAGACTTCGCAGCAAAAAATTGCCGCATCAGGGGCGTGTGTTGGCTGTTATCGGGAGCGCTCATGAGATTGTCGAAAGCATGGCTTTCATCGGCAAGGCCCACTATTCTAATGGAATGA
>JAYSXB010000166.1:0-1540 GCA_043717775.1 Arenimonas sp. | reverse complement strand
TCGGCGTCACTCTCTGAGGTATGCACATATTCGTTGAAGCGAACCGGAATGAGATCTTTGTCCAGCAATTTTTGAATGCGTGTAAATAATTCGGCACGCGAGAATGGTTTTTTCATGAAATCATCGGCGCCAATGCGCTGCACATAAAATTGTTCAGTCGCTTGCTCGTTGCCGCTGATCATGATGATGGGAATGTTTTTTGTCCGTACGTCATGTCGCAAATGTCGTAAGGCGGTGAAGCCACTAATACCGGGCAGCACAATATCCAGAAAGATGATTGCAGGGTTGTCGCGGTAAGCGATTTCAAGCCCTTTTTCGGCATCTTCTGCTTCGAGTACCTCGTAATCATTCTGTTTGAGCATGCGACTCATCAGCGCAACAATCGTTGCCGAGTCGTCGATCACCAATACCTTGGTGCCAGCCGTTGCGTTGATGCGTTCTTTGCCGCGACGTTCCGGAATGCTGGTTTGACCGTCGGGCAACTCGACCATAGGGGCCGGGGGCGCAGCGGGGGTAGGTTCTTTTGCCTGTTTGGCATCAGCGAATAACTGTTTTAATCGGTCTAGCAGGCTCATTGCTTAAACTGTCCACGAAACTGATGCGATAAGTGTGGCCCCATCAGGTTTTTATGGCAAGCGTCACACTTTTGCCGAAATGAACAAGGCTAATTTCTGGACCCGTTTGAGCTGTTTGATCTGATGCTCGGCGATTGAGGCCTGCGAGCGGTTCGCATAAGGCAGGCTGCCAATCAGCTGTTTTGGCGGGTGTGAACGAGTGTAACGGGCACCTTTACCGCGCTGATGCGCAGCAAAACGCTGCGCAAGCCCATTGGTAATGCCGGTATAAAAACTACCGTCCTGACATTCGAGCAAATAGACGCACCATGCCTTAACTGTTGTTTTTTGTTGCAGCTTAGCGCCTGAACGGATCAGGCCTTTGACTTTTTTGCTGCCGCCTTCTTTGCCGGTGCCTTTTTAGCGACGGTTTTTTTTACCGCCACTTTTTTAATTGCAATTTTTTTGGCGACTACTTTTTTAGCAGCCGCTTTTTTAAGTGGTATCTTTTTGGCCGCAATTTTCTTTATTGGCGCTTTAACGGTAATCGCTTTTTTCACCGGGGCAGTTTTTTTGGTGGAAGCGTTATTCAGGTAGGCCAATACTTCTTCGGCATGGCCTTCAGGACTCACTTTCGCCCAGACCTGCTCGATTTTTCCGTTACCGGCGATCACAAAAGTACTGCGTTGAATACCAAAGTATTTTTTGCCGTACATGTTTTTTTCAACCCAGACACCAAAAGCTTCGCAGGTTTTATGTTCGGGGTCGGCCAGCAATGAAAAATTCAGATTATATTTTTTGACGAATTTGCCATGGGCTTTTTCATCATCGGCACTAATGCCAAATACCGGAACATTGAGCTTGTTGAAGGCCGGTAAGTTGTCACGGAAGCCGCAGGCTTCTTTCGTGCAGCCGGGCGTATCGTCTTTCGGATAAAAATACAGCACAAATCGTTGGCCTTCCAAACCAATATTGCTGATGGTTTT
>JAYSXB010000165.1:0-10334 GCA_043717775.1 Arenimonas sp. | reverse complement strand
CAACGCATGCTCCATTCTTCGATCAGGGCTTCAAATTCGTCGGCATTGGGCAGGCGATGCGCATAGGCGGCGGCCTGCCAGGCACGCACTACTTTCTGAAAAATAACTTCAGATTCCGGCTCTGCCAATCGCCTTGACCGTCGCACACATTCTGCTTCGGTAGCACCCGGCGGGAACGGTGTGCCCAGACGCTCTGCCAGTTTTTCGACACTGCCGCGATATAGCAGGGCGAGTGCTGCGCGCGGTTGTTGCGACCATAATTTTTTGACGGCACTGCTTAAATTGCTCGGCAAGGTGTCAAGGTTAAGCACTTCTTTTTCGGTCAGCGCAGCAAGCTCGCGTTTGGCCGGCATTTTGTCTTTCAGCCACGGCATCCAGTCTGAGGACTTCCAGATTAACCAGCTCAATACAATGGCAAGCAGGCACCAGAGACCATATTCGGCAATAAAACCAATGCCGCCACTGAGTAAGCCAATCACGCCTTCAAGACCGGGAATGCTCGGGGTTTTTATTTGTTTTGGTTTTTCTTTTTTCTTGTTAATCGGTTCCCATGCCGAGTATTTTTCTTTCGGGGATAAATTTTTATCCTGATAGGCTTTTTTTACTGCGCCCGATACTGCTTTGGGCTCGGTACGATACTCTTCGGCAAATAATTGCGGCAAGGTCTGTGCTTTGGGCTGCACTTTAATATCAGTTTTATCATCGGCATAAGTATTATTTGAAATGCCAACGCTGCCGACGAATACCGCCAGCAAAATAGCCAGCGCGCTCGATTGTTTCAAGCGAGTGGCGATGCGTTTGAAAGCAATTTCAATATCCCAAGCTTCCAGTTGGGTGCGGCGATTCAGGTAGGTGGCAAAGCCGGCGCCGACATAGAAAGGGCTGATGACCGCGACACTCAGGAAATAGGCGGTATTCAAGGCTAACTCGGCAAATATCGGTGTCTCCAGATAGATACGGTAGATCTTTTCCAAGCTGTCTTTCAGATATTCGATCGGAATCAGCAAATAAAGCAGCAGGGTAATCAGCGATGTCATCAACACCCATTCAAACAAAATACAAATAAAGCTTAAGCCAATCATTTGCGATGACACCGCGCCAATCAATACCGAGCGCCGCAATGACAAACGCTCTGCGCTCAAACCTTCAAGAATATCAATCGGCATCGACATGCTGCGCCAGAAACTAAAGCGTCGGTAGGTCAGCCACGACAGCCACAATCCGAAACGCCAGCGGAAAGGTGCACGAAGAGTGTCACGGAAACTTGAATAATTTCCAAAAGTCACATGCGATAAAACATGCAGGGGAATTCGATCAAAAACCGGTTTCAACCACCAGACTAAAAACCAGCCTAGCCACAGTTGGTTAACTGCATACGCCAGCAAATTGCAAAGCAGGAAAACACTACCGGCAAATAAAAAATACGGCAGCCAGATTGCGCGTGCATTGGCGCGCACCATGCGCAAGCCCAAATCCATCGCCTGCCATGGCGAGCGCACGCGTAAAGCTACCGTCATTTGGTCAAGTCGCATAGCTGCTCCCGCGACCACCGCGCCACAACCACAGAATAATCAGTAGCCAAATTAAACCGCCAACCGGATATTTCACGACGTCGGGCATCCAGACAATGGACGACCAATAGGCTTCGATAAAAGCGGCAATCACCAACATGGCAAAAATACCCATCGCCAGTTTTACGCCAACGCTACCGGCTTCAATCAAGGCATCAACGCGTTTTTTTCGACCCGGCGCCACAATCGCCATGCCGATTCGTAAACCGGCAGCACCCGAGATGACGATAGCGGTTAATTCCGGCGCCGAGTGCCCGACCACGAAGCGCCAAAAAGGTCCGCCTGAACCAATAACGGTAAGATGGCCGGCAACGGCGCCGATAGAAATACCATTAAATAGCAGAACAAAAATACTACCAAGACCGACAAAAAAACCACTGGCAAAAGTACGGAAACCAATACTGACGTTATTCCAAATGTAATAACCAAACATTTGCAAATCGCTGCCACTATTGCGGCCGAGACTGTCGAACTTGTTTGACGGGTCGTACATTTTTTCCATTTCGGCAATTTGCTCGGCCGGCAAAATCGAATGCACCAGCTCGGGGTAGTAGTGCAATAAAACAATCATTCCCACCAGCGGCACATAAAATAAAACAGCCGATGCCCAGAAGTAGCGGTGGTTTTTTCGCAGCAGGCAGGGAAATTCCATCAGGAAAAATTCAAGCACGCGTCGCCAGCGTGGCGCGGCCGGACGATACAGCACATGGTGGCCACGTTGCATCAGATCTTCGAGTTTATCGGTAATCAGCGGGCTGTAGCCGCGTTGCTGTGCAATTGAAAGCTGCTGGCATAAACGGCGATAACGCACCGGAAAATCGTAATCACTAATATCGTTACTCGCCAGCGGCTTGCGCTTTTTTGCACTGTGTTCGCTGCGGGTATTAAGCCAGCGCTCGAATAGCACCCATTCGGAACGGTGCTGCGTAACAAAATCTTCCTGCTTCATTTACGCCCCAGCAAGCCGTTGGCAACGCCGAGTAATTTTCTGACATTATCATCGCCACGCAAATGCGTTACCGGGCTGAGAATATTGGCTAATTCGCGCTGGCGTTCCTGTGTCATATGCAGGGCGCGTTCGGAAAAATTGACGATAGCGCCTTGCTCTTCGCGTTTTAATAATACCGCTAGATTTTCGGCAGGCACTGGCGGCGAAGGCAGACGTGCAGTAACGCGATCAACATGTACAACCAAACTGCCTGCCACTAGATCACCGAGCCTGCGCGAGTGCGGATCAATTAAGCAACTGGCCAGACCAAAGCCATACAAAAACGGAAACATATCCGCAACGCGTAATAAATTGCGGGCGATTGAAGCGACCCAGGTGATCGGTGTTCCATTTTGATTGACGACTTTCAAGCCCATGGTTTTTTTACCGATGGTTTGGCCGTCGCGTAATACTTCAAACAAAATCGGATAAGCCCAGTACAGTAAAAATAAAAGGATCATTAAAATGCCGGAACCGGCCTGGCCCAGCAAACCCAGGGGAATCGCTAAAATAAAAACGCAAAAAAGGCGGATAACAAAATCCAGCAGCCATGCCAAGGCGCGGGGCACCGGCCCGGCCGGGTGCAGTGTCAGTGCCAGACCTTCCGGCGTTTGAATATCACGCGTGGTGTCGAGCATCAGGCAGTGATCACAAGGGAAAGTGGGCAATCGTGCAAGAAATACGGGTCGATCAAGGAATTATGCTGTGGATCTTGTACTTGCATGGAAGCTCTGCCAAATCATTGCCAGAATGGTAGCGGAAAAAGCTGACATTGCCCAATAAAACCTTACACTGTCGGCAGGCATTTTTTGCTTGATTGAGCACCCTGTTAGCCATGTTAAGTTGTCGCCTCGGTTGTGGTGCCTGTTGTATTGCACCGTCTATTTCATCGCCTATTCCCGATATGCCTAATGGCAAGCCGGCCGGTGTGCGTTGTGCACAATTGAGCGAAGATAATGCCTGTCGAATTTTTGGAAAACCGGAACGCCCGCAAGTCTGTATTGGCTTGCGCCCATCACAAAGTATGTGCGGCGATAATCGTGAACAGGCCTTGGTATTTTTAAGCGCACTCGAATTAGCGACCAGCCCCGACAAAAATTCGTAGGAGGCCGCTTGCGGGCGACGTGTCTTCGTTTAACCAACGCGGGCGTTGCGCACCTTGTATCTGTAAATGCTAACTTACACACCAGTCATCACGCACCGGAAGTACCATGGCCAGCGATAATTTTTTATTCTCCTTATTGAGCCAATTAATGTGGGCAGTGCCGACACTTTTAGTCTGCATTATCGGTATCGTCATGTTGCAGACACGAGCATTATCGAATAAGGCAAAAAACTTCGGCTCTGCCGGGCTGGCATTAGTTGCCCTGGGAGCGCTCGCTGGCGTGGCTTTCAGCAGCTTTATAAGCAGTGGTGGGATCGTTTATTCGAGCAACAATTTCCGATTTTTCCAAATGGGCTACAGCGCCATCATGCAGATACTACATGTGGTTTCACTGGTTTTTTTGATAATCGCGCTTTGCAGTAAAGACAAAACACCTGTAACGGAAAATGAAACACGGAATCCGTATTCATAGGGTGCGCTCAAGCGCACCATCTACACGCTGCGATGATGATTTTTGGTGCGCCACAGGCCTGAGGTATCCCCACAAAGTGCCTTTGTAAAACAACCACTTGTGGCGTAATCTCGATAAAAACGCAACGTGCATGAGGCGATTTTTTCCTCTGGTGACCAAACCGGAGGATCGCAACATGCACGTTAAACAAATATTGACACGTTGTTTTTCATCTGTCTTCAATACGATGCACCGTTCGCGCCGAGCGGTGTTTTTTCGTTCCATAGAAGCCTTGGTCACAGGTCATCGATTAACGCTCACTGACATTGCTCGCGCCTGGCCTGATGCCATGTTTGTCCATGCTCCCTTAAAAGCCTTAGATCGTTTGTTAAGCAATCGACATATGCCGTTGCATCGCCTAGCTTTGCAACGGAATATTGCCCGTTGGTTGTTGCGTAACAAAATGCCTTTAGTCATCGTGGACTGGGCTGACTTAAAAGGGGATGGCCGTTGGTATTTATTACGTGCCTCGGTGCCGGTGGGTGGCCGCACGATGACCCTGTTAGATCATGTTTATCCTATCGCCGAACAAAACACGCCAAAAGCGCAGCAACATTTTTTGGACTTGCTCAAGGTCGTGGTCGGCAAAGATCAACCCTTGGTGATCATCAGTGATGCTGGATTCCGTAGCGATTGGTGTCGTGCGGTGTTGAGGATGGATTGGCATTTCGTTGGACGTTTACGTAACAACACCAAGGTCTGTCAGGTCGGTACCACGGCCTGGCAAGCCTGTCGCCGCTTGCATGATGAGGCCGATCAAAAAGCCTGTGATCTCGGTGATTATCGCATCGTACAAGGCAATCCACTCGATGTAAGATTGGTGATGATTAAGCACGCATCACGACATCGCCATGGTCTCAATCGTGATGGCTCATCACAACAAGACACCGACGCTAAACGCGCACGCAAACGAACACAAGAACCTTGGCTTCTGCACACTTCATTATCGGCTTCCCAAGCCAGCGCATCGAACATTATAAAAATGTACGCCAAGCGGATGCAGATTGAAGAGGCGTTTCGGGATTTGAAGAGCAGCCGTTTTGGCGTTGGGCTTGAACACAGTCAAAGTCGCAAACAAGCACGACTGCATATCTTACTGCTACTTCAAACACTCGCCGAGTTTGTAGCATGGGTGATGGCGATCACGGCAACACTTACCCAACACTACGAACCGGTAGCACGCCAGAGCAAACAACGACTGAAATATTCGATGCAACGATTAGGAAGAGCTTGGTTATTGCATCCACACCCACCGTGGCGATGTGATGAACTCATGCGTAACTTGCGGCAATGGCAATACCCTCAAAACCAATGAAAACCTGCACTATTCGTGGGGATACCTCAGGCCGGGGGCGCACCCTACGGTCTTGGCAAGCCCAAATCGAGGGTAAATATTGACCCGCCGCCTTCGCGGCTGTCGTACCACAAGTCACCGTCCATCGTGCGTGCGCGTTGTTTGGCGAGTGCCAAACCCAAGCCGGTGGAAGTCTCGCCATCGGTAGGTGTGGCCGACAAGCGAACATAGCGTTGGAATAATCGTTCTTGATCTGACTTTGAAACACCCGGTCCTTGATCGACAACCGATAATCTGCCCCGCTTGCCAAATTTTACTGCCGTCAATAACACGTCAGAGCCCGGCGGTGAAAACTTTAATGCGTTCGACAATAAATTTTGCATCACGTGCATAACGCCGCCATGGTGGCCGCAAACTATAAAGTCGTCGATTAAAGTTACGCTGACTTTAATATTTTTAGCATTCGCCGTTTGACTTAATACTTCGACGGTTTCATGCAATATTTTATGGGCGGAAAGTTTTTGAACCGAGACGCCCTTTTCCTGGGCATTTTGATGGTCCAATAATGCCTGCAAAAACAACACGCCAGAATCAGACGAGGTGCGAATCGATTCCACCAAACGTAATCTTGCAGAAGTTGCCATATCCGGGTCGCGCAGCATGTCCCCGGCAAATTGAATATTGGCAAAATAATTGCGTAGATCATGGGCGATGGTTTCGACCATTTGCTGTTTTTCTTCGACAAAACGCAATAACGAATCGCGGGATTGTTTTAAATCGATGTGAGTATTGACCCGGCCCAGTAATTCTTTGGCGACAAAGGGTTTGATAATGTAGTCCACTGCGCCTTCGGCAAACGCACGCGAAAGCGTTTCGCGGTCATCGTCGGCGGTTAAAAAAATTACTGGCATGTCTCGAGTTTTTGGATTGTCTTTTAATGCTTTGAGTACATCAAAACCCGACATGCCGGGCATACGCATATCCAGCAAGACCAAATCCGGCAGGGCCGCTTGTGCCCGTTGTAAGCCTTCTTCGCCGTTCAATGCCGGTATCACTTCATAACCGGCGCGCGTCAGTAATTGTCCAACGACTTGAATATTCGCTTCTTGGTCGTCAATGACCAAAACTACGGGAGTCGTGCGAGCACCAAAGGCGAGTGAATCAGGCGTCATTGAAATCCTTGGGCCAGCCAGCCAAATCTGTCAGCACTGCCGTTACGGCGGTGATATCAAATTGTTGCACGGCGCGCTGCAATGTCATTGCTTTTGTTCGCAATAAATCGAATTGTGCTTCGGTAGCGAATTTGTGCAATTGCTGCGCGTAGTCACCAATCTCGCGAATCCGCATACTGCTGCGTAATTCAGCCAAATTATTGCCTTGCAATTGCTGCCAACGTGTTCGTAAAGCAGGGGTCCAGGTGAGTGGTGTTTTTACTGCTTGAGTATGGCTTTGGGGTGAATTATAAATAGCGTCCAGGGCATTGAATAATTGAATCGGCGTATAGGGCTTGCGCACATAGCCGTCAAAACTTTCAGTGAGGGCTTTTTCATCTTCGCCAAGGCTTGCCGCAGTGAGCGCAACAATGGCTATGGGTTTGTCTTGCAAATCTGGGTCGGAACGGATGGCGTCATTGGCTTCAAAACCATTCATACCCGGCATGCGTAGATCCATCAAGATCAAATCGGGTTTAAGTGTTTTTGCTATTGCCACGCCCTCAAGGCCGCTGTTGGCAATATGCACTTCATGATGGCTATTGCTTAAAAAGCCGACGGCAATTTCAGTATTCCATTCAACGTCATCGACCACTAGTATTTTTAATGGCGGCAGATGGTTAAAGTTTGCCTTTGCTTCAATCAGCTCATTGGCAACCGGCATAATATCGGCCACCGATACATTCAAAATTTCGACCATAAAAGTCGTGCCCTTCCCCAACTCACTACTCACTTTGAGATGGCCATTCATCAAATCTACCAGGCGCTGGCTGATGCTTAAACCCAAGCCGGTACCTTGACGTACTTTACCATCGGGACTATCGGCTTGATGAAAGGGCTCAAATATTTTTTGAACTTGATCGGGGTCAATACCCACACCGCTGTCAGTAACTAAAAGACGCAGGTTTCGCAGTACCGGGTCGGCGGCGGGCGTCATCATCAAGCGTACGACTACACCACCGTGCTCGGTATATTTAACCGCGTTGCTCAATAAATTAATAAGTACCTGACGCAAGCGCTGTGAATCAAGCATCAGGGGCTCATTTGCACCAACATCGGCTTCGTGGTTAAGAAAAATACCTTTTTCAGCCGCCATTGGCTTAAATAAAGCCATGGTTTCACTGATTACTTCACGCATATTGGTGGGTTGAATTGTCAGCCGCATTTTACCGGCTTCAATTTTAGACAGGTCAAGCACGTCATTGATTAAGCTCAACAACAGATTGCCGCTTTTCTTGATCGATAAAACCCACTCACGTTCCAGTGGCGCGGTTACTGAGTCCGACAATAATTGGGTGAAGCCAAAAATGGCATTCATCGGGGTGCGAATTTCATGACTCATATTGGCCAGGAAGGCACTTTTTTCTTCGCTGGCACGACGTGCTTGCTCGGTTTGTATTCTTGCCAGCAGCAAGTTTTCAGATTCACGCTGTGAACGCCGTATAGCCAAAAAGCCAAGCACACCTGCGACCAATGCCAAAGCATTGGTAATTAACACGGTGGCATTGGTCTGCTTGACCAAGGCGTCACGCTCTTGTCCGCGTTCAATCATTAAACGGTTTTCTTCCTTGGTCATTTTTGTCAAGGTTGCGTGTGTTTCCATCACGATGCCGCTGGACCGACTCTCGCGGAGACGCCGAATTGGACTAACTTCATCACCTACCAGCATGGCTTGACGTTTTATTTCAAGCGCTGCGATACTGCGTTTTTCCAGTGCTTCTAATTGCACGGTTAAATCAGCCAGATAAGACCGCTGCAAGGGGTTGTTTTTGACTAGGCGAGCCAGCTCTTTATTCATGTTGCCGATGTCAGCCATCGCTTTTCGATGAGTCATTTGCTGATCGGCATCACCTGAAATCATGTAACGCAGGCCGGCAGTTTCGACTTTACCGAGCTCCACTTGCATGTCACTGATCAAGCCCAAGGTGGTCCGGGTATGGTTTACTAATCTGATGGAATCAGCAAGCGCATTGGTTGATGTTACCGAAAATGCCGACGTACCTAGAATCAGTACAAATGCCAAAGCCAATAAGCCTGTGTTGACTTGCTGTCGAAATAAAATACTACGACTTTTTGGCATTCACACTTCCCCTGTTCAACTTATGCAAACTCTGATTAATTATAAAGCCGTCTTTCCGCGTAGGCGGGAACGACAATTGACCCAGAGATTCCTGATTATTATATTACTTTGAAAGGTGTCCACTCTTTGCCGCTTTCAGCTATTCAATAACCAGATGGTGCCATTCAAAATAAGTGCAAATGAAATCCATAATAGATACGGCACCAGTAAATAACTTGCTGCGCTCGATAGCCGACTAAAAGCCAGCGCGGTCGATATGACGGTAATCCATAACAGGCAAATAACCACGAAGGCAAATAAAGGACTATGTAAGCCGAAAAAAATCGGCGTCCAAACCAGATTCAATATCAGTTGCAACCAGAACAACCGCATGGCCAATGTTCGGTCTGTGGCGTTGGCGTCAGTGGCTTTTCGCACCAGCCAAACACTGATGGCCATCATTATGTAAAGCGTTGTCCAGACCGGGCCGAATAACCAACCCGGCGGATTCCATGTTGGCTTTACTAAAGTTTGAAACCAGGCATCGGGTCCGAAAAAAATCCCCACGCCAGTGCCTAGACCCAAGATCAAAATAACCCAGCCAAGTAAGGCTAATTTGGGGTGAGAACTTTCAAGTGGCAAGTCATTATATTTTTTGTTGTCTTTAAGCGTTGACATTTTTCACCATAACCATTTATTTGCTAAAAAGCTTTATAACGAGATAGATGTGAAAATTATTTCAAAGTTTGAATGCTTTTCGTTTTCTATACAAAGTAGAAGCGTCAATGCCCAAGGTTTTAGCTGCAACATCAAGATTTTCACTAGTGGCCAATACCCGTTCTATATGCATGCGCTCCAGCGCTTCCAAGCTCATAGCCGCGCCGGGAACCGCTTCGTGCTTAGCGCTATCGGTGCGGCCCAAAGCCAATAACTCGGTTCCAATTTCTTCGGCGCGACACAAAATGACCGCACGCTCCATCATGTTCTGCAATTCACGAACATTACCCGGCCAAGCGTACATTTGTAATTGCGCCAATGCCGACGGCGCCAAGCGGCGAGCAGGCATGCCATAACTGGCGGCGAAGCGACGAATAAAACCAGTCGCAAGATCTTCAAGGTCTTCGGTGCGTTCACGCAAAGCCGGCAGAGTAATCGCAATAACATTCAAGCGATACAAAAGATCCAGACGGAATTGTCCGTCTTTCACCATGGCGTCAAGGTCACGATTGGTCGCAGCAATAATGCGGGCATCCGCTTTGCGTGTTACCGGATCGCCCACGCGTTCGTATTCTTTGTCTTGAATAAAACGCAATAATTTAGGTTGCAGTGACAACGGGAAATCACCGACTTCATCCATGAATATACTGCCGCCATCGGCATGGCTAACGCGCCCGACATTGGTTTGACTCGCGCCAGTAAATGAACCTTTGATATGGCCGAACATTTCGCTTTCTAATAATTCAGCGGTGAGCGACGGGCAATTGACCGTGACAAAAGCTCCCGCTGCGCGATTACTGGCATTGTGAATGGCACGGGCAATCACGCCTTTGCCGGTACCACTTTCACCGAGTAACAAAACATTGGCGTCGGTACCG
>JAYSXB010000164.1:0-4030 GCA_043717775.1 Arenimonas sp. | reverse complement strand
GGCCGCTTCGCGGTTCATGCGCTCATGGGTTGAGCGCGGCAACATGCCGTATTCGGCCGTGACCCAACCTTCGCCTTTGCCGCGTAAAAAGCCGGGCGCCTTGTTTTCAATGCTGGCGGTGCAAAGCACACGGGTATCACCGAAGCTTATTAGCACCGAGCCTTCTGCGTGTTTGGTGAATTGGCGTTCGATGCGAACATCACGCATCTGGTGGAATAAGCGGGCACTGGGGCGGGTCATGGTGATCCAATCGTTACGTCAAGCAGGGTCGAATAGATTACCATTGTCTCTTGATGTTTCGTCTCTTAGGTTTCAGGAGTTCAGCATGATTCGTAGTATGACCGCGTTTGCCGGTAGTGAAGCCGCCGCCACAGGTGGCACTCTGAGTTGCGAATTGCGGGCGGTGAATCATCGTTATCTGGAATTGTCGGTGCGTTTGCCCGAAGAATTGCGCGCAGTGGAAACCAGTTTCCGTGAACGCGTATCGCAAAAAGTCTCGCGCGGAAAAATCGATCTGAGTTTTCGTTATCGTCCATCGGCTGGGAATGTGACCGATTTAAAAGTCAATGAACGTCTACTGGACCAGCTTGCCCAATTGAGTTCGCGACTGGCCGCAAAATTTCCAAATCCCACGACTGAAATAACCGAGCTACTGCGTTTTCCCGGAGTATTGGAAGAAGCGCCGCTCGATCAAATTGGCTTGCAGTCCGAGGCAATGGCCTTGCTCGATGTAACGCTGAAAGAATTTGTTGCATCCCGCGAACGCGAAGGTGGCAAGCTCGCTGCAGTTATGCAGGAAAAGATCGACGGGATTGAGCGTATCGTTTCGCAAGTACGCGAATGGTTACCCGAAATCCGCAGTGCATTACGCGCCAAAATGGAAATCAAATTAGCCGATTTGAAATTACCACTTGATCCGGGACGCCTGGAGCAGGAAGTGGTATTGAATCTGCAAAAAATCGATGTCGATGAAGAGCTTGACCGTTTGACTAGCCATGTCTCCGAAGCGCGTCGCATTTTCAAATTACCCGAAGCGGTTGGCCGCCGCCTAGATTTTTTGATGCAGGAATTCAATCGTGAAGCCAATACCTTGGGTTCTAAATCAGTCGATAGTCGCACGACACAAGCAGCGGTAGAGCTAAAAGTATTTATCGAACAATTGCGTGAACAAGTCCAGAATTTAGAATAAGGAACAACAATCATGCGCGGAACTTTGTATATTGTTGCGGCACCTTCCGGGGCAGGAAAGTCGAGCTTGGTGAATGCCGTCTTGTCACGCGAAACCGGTATTGTATTGTCGATTTCTTTCACTTCGCGCAAAGCGCGGCCCGGTGAGCGTCACGCACTTCATTATCATTTCATCAGCAAAGAAGAATTTGAAGCCATGATTGCTAAAGGCGATTTCTTCGAGCACGCGCTTGTTCACGGTGATTACAAAGGCACGGCAAAACAGTCGGTTGAACCACAACTGGCTGCCGGCAAAGATGTATTGCTGGAAATTGATTGGCAAGGTGCGCGTCAGGTTAGAGAAAAATTACCGGATGCCATTAGTATTTTTATTTTGCCGCCATCAAAAGAAGCGCTTGAAACCAGAATGCGAAATCGCGGGCAAGATTCCGAGCAAGTGATCACGCAACGATTGGCCAATGCTCGCGAAGAAATGTCGCACTACAATGAATTTGACTATGTGATCGTGAATGAGCATTTTGATGCCGCTGTCAGCGAACTTCGCGCAATTTTTCAAGCCCAGCGGCTCAAGCAGGACGCGCAACAGCAGCGGCATGCCGCCCTCATCGCACACCTTTTGGCCTGATATCGGCCATGCTTTGGCCTGAAACGGCTATTTTCATTGCCACAAGTCCCCTAGACGCGTAAAATGCGCGGTTCATTGTAACTACTTGATTTTTAGGGTTTCGCTCGGCCGAGCGGCCCTCTTAGGAGACATCATGGCCCGTGTAACCGTAGAAGATTGCTTAGATGTGGTGGGCAACCGCTTTGAATTAGTGGTGATGGCTGCCAAGCGCGCTCGCCAACTGGCCAAAGGTGTCGAATCCACCGTAGAAAATTATGAACACGAAGATAAGCCAACCGTATTGGCGTTGCGTGAAATTGCCGCTGGCAAGATTGATGCAGAATTAATTGACCAGGTTGAAAAATCTGAACGTGAACGCCGTGAACGCGAAGCGCTGGAATGGGCTGCCGCAGAAGTGGTGGATGACGATTTATCAAAAGGCGGCGATGATTAATCGCTACTAAGCTATGTGAAGCTTGAAAAACGATCTCTACAACGAGATCGTTTTTTTATGCGCAACCCATTGAAGCAAAACGCTTAGCCAAGTAGTCTGGGGCTATGCCTCCAGTAAAAGCCCCGATTGATCCTGCGCTCGCGCCATGCCCAGACCCGTGTCCGGATGCTGTGCGTGCCTTGGAATTGCGTCTAACCGACTATTTGCCGTCGGCACAAATTTTGAAAGTGCGGCAAGCCTATCAAATCGGCGCGATGGCGCATCATGGCCAAACGCGTAAATCCGGCGAAGCCTATATCACCCATCCCATTGCGGTGGCCGGGATTTTGGCGGATTTACGATTGGATGCCGAAGCACTCTGCGCCGCGATTTTGCACGACACGCTTGAGGACACACCACTGCCACGTTCACAAATTGTTGAAATGTTTGGCGAGACCGTGGCCGAATTAGTAGATGGTGTGACCAAGCTCGACAAGATTCAATTTAAAAGCCAGCAAGAAGCTGTTGCTGAGAGTTTTCGTAAAATGATGTTGGCGATGTCGCGCGACATTCGCGTGATTTTGATCAAGCTAGCAGATCGTTTGCATAATATGCGCACGCTCGATTCAATGGCAACCGCATCACGCCGACGCATTGCTCGCGAAACTCTTGAAATCTACGCACCTATTGCACAGCGACTCGGTATGAATCGCATTAAATCCGAATTGCAGGATTTGGGTTTTCGCGCGCTTTATCCGATGCGTCATCGCGTTATTTCCAAACGTATTGCTTCGCAACCAGTCATGCGGCGAGAGGCGCTCGCAACCATTGAAGCGCAGTTGGCACAAAAACTGACACAGGAAGGTTTGCCTATTCGCGTGATTAGTCGTGTAAAAGCGCCCTGGAGCATTTACAGCAAAATGCGCGAGGAAAACAAAAGTTTCGATCAGGTAATGGATGTATTCGGTTTTCGCGTGGTCGTGCAAAAAGTGATGCAGTGTTACCACGCACTCGGTGCCGTGCATTCCCTGTTTAAACCACTCGATGCCAAGTTCCGAGATTTTATTGCGATCCCGAAAGCCAATGGCTATCAAAGCCTGCACACATTATTGTTCGGGCCTTATGGCTCTCCGGTTGAAGTGCAGATTCGTACCGAAGAAATGGATTTGATTGCCGAGCGTGGCGTCGCTGCGCATTGGCTTTATAAAAATGCCGGACGCACCAGCAATAGCGCGCAAATCCGGGCCCAGGATTGGGTGCGTGGCTTGGTCGATTCGCAAGATACTTCGGATTCATCGATTGAATTTCTTGAAAACGTAAAAATCGATTTATTCCCTGACGAAGTCTATTTGTTCACGCCGAAAGGCGATATTTTTTCATTGCCGCGAAATGCCACCACACTCGATTACGCCTACGCCGTGCATACCGATGTGGGTAATCACGCCGTTGCTGCGCGTGTCGATAAAAAACTGGTGCCGCTACGCATGAAATTGGTTAGCGGACAGACGGTAGAAATTATTACGGCACCCTCGGCGAGCCCAAGCCCGCAATGGCTTGAATTTGTTGTCACCAGTAAAGCCCGTACCGCCATTCGCCATTCCTTGAAACATCTGGAACACGAAAATGCAGTCGATCTTGGCCATCGCATGCTCGACCGCGCGCTCGAAAATCTTGATAGCTCGCTTGATCGAATCGCCGGTGCCGGACTTGATCATTATTTGCAGGAAAATCGTTATCGCCGTCTGGAAGAATTATTGTCCGACATCGCCATGGGCAATAGAATGCCGGCCACCGTCGCACAAATT
>JAYSXB010000163.1:0-1564 GCA_043717775.1 Arenimonas sp. | reverse complement strand
CGCTATCCATACGCAATGGCGAAGAAGGTACGGTGTTGTTGCTCGTCAAAGTCGGTGCCGATGGAAGGCCGATTGATGCCAGCATCAAGAAAAGCAGTGGCTATCGCGAGCTTGATAAAAATGCGATGAAACACGTATTGGCAACTTGGCGTTTTCATCCGGCCATGTATCAGGGCATTGCTATTCCAGCACTGGCTCTGGTGCCGGTAAATTACAAAATTAATGAGTGAAAAATAATGGCGCTGGTGATGGGCACCGGCGCCGTTTGGCGTTAACATGAATCCCGCTTCCACCAATGCAGGAGCATCATTATGCGCATTTTTGTTGTTATCGTATCGGCGGTTTTATCATTCTCGCTGGTAGGCATTACTCATGCTGACTCTTTGGGCTCAAAGATTGAGCAGCAGTTAAAAAAACAGAATAATTCCAATTACACGAACACTAACGTCAGCCAAACCGAAGCCGCAGGCGGCATTAAGGAAGCCATGGCGCAAGGTGTAAAGCGTGCGATTACGCAACTTGGCCGCGAAGATGGTTTTAATAGTGATCCGGCAGTCCGTATTTTAGTGCCCAAGCAAATGCGTAAAATCGCCGATACTGCGCGCCAGTTGGGCGCCGGTAAAAAAGTCGATCAATTTGAATTGTCGATGAATCGTGCCGCCGAAAAAGCCATTCCCGCCGCCGCCGATATTTTTGCCGATGCCGTTCGTCAAATGACAGTGCAAGACGCCATTAATATCGTGCGCGGCGATCAGGATGCAGGCACTCAATTCTTCCGCCGCGTTACCGAAGATAAATTACGTGAAAAATTTATGCCTATTGTTAGCGATGCCACTGCAAAAACCGGCGTCACTAAACGCTACAAGGAAATGTCCGGTAAAAATTCCGGAATAACAAAATTACTCGGTGGCGGTGAGTCAATCGACCTTGATCGCTATGTCACCGACAAATCCATGGATGGCTTGTATCACTACGTTGCCGAGCAGGAAAAAGATATTCGCAAAAATCCGCTGAAACAAAGCAGCAGTTTGTTGCGACGGGTGTTTGGGAAGTAAACAAACCCCTAGGAGCGGTGTAAGCCGCGAATCTTTCAGACATTCGCGGCTTACACCGCTCCTACGTTATTGAACGAAGCCGTCAATTTATCGATCAAGATTTCGATTTCAATTCCCGAATAGGCTCTTGCTTTACCTTGCCCCCAAACCGGCCCCGGCCAGGCTTCATCCTGCGAAGTTCGGGCAATCACGTGCACGTGCAACTGGTGGACGATATTGCCCAGTGCGCCGATATTGATTTTTTCGCAAGAGAAATGTTCTCGCAGTATTTTTCCGGCGAGATTTATTTCGGATAGTAGAGTTTGTTGTTGCAGGTCCGGCAGGTCGATCCATTCGCTGGCAAATGCCACTCTGGGCACCAATACCAGCCACGGATAGCGGGCATCGTTCATCAAGCGAAACTGTGATAACGGACCATTGGCAATAAATACGGAATCGGTTTCAAGCCTTCCATCAAGATCAAATTCGGGATTCATCTCAATGCGTGAATCCGGTTATTCCAGATGCGT
>JAYSXB010000162.1:0-10480 GCA_043717775.1 Arenimonas sp. | reverse complement strand
CCACGATTCATATTAAAGCCGTAGGCTGGGCACCGCCCACCTTTGTTTCACATGGCGAAAACGGTGGGCGGTGCCCACCCTACGCGATTACGATTTACCCTGCTCTTTCAAAGTCAGCGCCACTTTATTGCGTAGATACGCCGGTTCCAGATTGTCTGGCGCCATTGTTTTTCCGAGTGCGTAGTCGCGCAAGGCGAGTTTTAGAATATCGCTGGCGTGCGGCAATGCATCGGCACGGCAGGCAATTAATTGCGATTCAAGATTATTTTTTAACGCGCTATTGTTCGCAGAAAAACCAGTGCCTACACCGACAAATGAACTATCTGATTCAGCGCGATAAGCTTCCGGCGCAATAACTATCTCCGCACTCACGGCATCGACTAAGCCATCGGTATTCAATCGAAATTCAGCGCAGTAAATCTCGCCCATGCGGGCATCGATGGCGGCAAGAATTTTTTCATTCTTCAAATCGGCGCCCTGCATCGCCAAAGCGGCCAATGTTGAAACCGGCAGCACAGGCTTATCCAATGCCAATGCAATACCTTGCACTAATGCCACGGCGAGGCGCACGCCGGTGAATGCTCCTGGACCAATGCCAACGGCTATCGCGTCGAGTTGGGACTTTTTAATACCGGCATCGGCGAGCAATTGTTCTGCCCAAGGCAAGGCCAATTGCGTGTGTTGCTTAGGCGCAATTTCAAAACGCTCACGAATTTCGCCATCAATATACAAAGCGACGGAACACGCTTCGGTAGCGGTTTCAAATGCCAATAATTTCATGGCAGCATTGCCTGAAAATCAGTGACTACATTTTTCAACGGCACTGCTTCGGCAGCTTCCTGATTTTCTGCAAAAAACGCCTGTACATCGCTTAGTTCACGTGTACGTGGCAATGGCGGCAGACTTTGTAGAAAAATGCGGCCATACGATTTACTCATCAGGCGTTGATCACATAGCACCAATACGCCACGATCTTCATGGCTGCGAATTAATCGGCCTGCGCCTTGCTTGAGTGCAATAACCGCTTGTGGAATTTGTTCTTCCCGAAATGGATTGCCGCCATTGCGACGAATTACATCCAGACGCGCTTCGAGCACCGGGTCGTCGGGTGCGGCAAACGGCAGCCGATCAATCACGACGACACTGAGTGCTTCGCCGATCACATCAACGCCTTCCCAAAAGCTGGCAGCGCCGAGTAAAACACCACTGCCGGATAAGCGAAATTGTTCCAATAATACGGTGCGCGGCGCGGTGCCTTGGACGAATAATGGCCATGGCGAATTACGCAAGGCTTCGCTGGCTTCTTTCAAGGCGCGATGCGAGGTGAACAATAAAAACGCCCGGCCTTTCGAGGCTTCCAATACCGGCCAAACTGCTTCGACGACAGATTTTCCGTAATCGCGAGTATTAGGTTCTGGCATATTTTTCGGCAAATAACACAGCGCTTGCTCGGCCCACTCAAACGGACTTTCTTCAAGAAGGGTACGCGGCTCCAATAAACCCAAACGATGTGCAAGATGTTCGAAATCACCTTCCACCGCCAGCGTTGCCGATGTAAAAATCCAGGCCGCACGACTTTGTTCACGATACTGTCGCAGCGGAGCAGAAACATCCAGTGGCGTGCGCTGCAAACTAAAACCGCGCTGGGTCAGTTCATACCAGCGCACGTCTTCGTCATCGCCTGCTTTCATCCAGCGTAATACTCGCGTGTAGGCATTATCGGCGCGTGCACTACAGGCTCCGAAGCCGGGGCTGGTTTCAATCAGCGGTTGTAATGCCTGGCACAAGGTGTCCAGGCTGTGGCGCAATTGCTCCAGCGCCTGGCTGGCGGCATCATCGTGCAAGACACGGGCTTGATTACCACGTTGCGAAAAATTGTTCAGCGCCAAACGTAATTCACGTACTTGATGTTCAATCGTACGCACCGGCTGTTGAATCGTCGCCAGTGCCGATGGTACTTCTTTGCATTCGGCCAAGGTGTCACGCGCCAAATCAACTAATTGTCTGGCGCTGATATTCTCGCCAAAAAATTGTGCCGCCAATTCTGGAAGCTGATGTGCTTCATCCAGAATAAAAGTCGCTGCGCCCGGCAAAATTTCGCCGAAGCCTTCTTGTTTAATCGCCAAATCAGCCAGTAATAAATGATGATTCACCACCACAATATCGGCGGCCTGCGCTTCCTGCCGGGCCTTGACGACAAAACATTCCGACCAGAACGGACATTCACTGCCCAGGCAATTTTCGGCATTCGAAGTGATCTGCGGCCACAGCGGCGAATCTTCCGGCAAATCAGACAATTCCGCTAAATCACCACGCTTGGTGCGCCCACTCCAGGCGGTGACACGTTGAAATTGCGCCACGACATCGCGGGTAGCAAATTTCGATTCGCCACGCGCCTGCTCCATTCGATAACGACATAAATAATTGGCACGACCTTTAAGCAAAGCCGTTTTCAGATTCGCGCCCAGCGCCTCACGCACACGCGGTAAATCGCGGTGATACAACTGGTCTTGCAGTGCTTTGGTGCCGGTCGAAATAATCACGCGCTCGCCTGACAATAATGCCGGCACTAGATAACCATAAGTTTTACCAGTACCAGTACCAGCTTCGGCGATCAGCGTGTCTTTATCATCGATAACCTCGGCAATCGCCTGTGCATAGCGTTGCTGAGCCGGGCGCGCGATGTAAGCGGCTAATTTATTTGCCAGCGGACCGTCATCGGATAAAGCCAGCTGCGTGCGTTTTGCTAAATCAGACACAAAATTTCCAAAAATATTTTAGTAACGCGGCTGCGGTGCAACCGTGCATTGTGCTATTTGTTGATCGGCACGCTGGGTTCCGGCGACATCGTTTTTTGCCCTGCGTGCAAACGAAAGTGTTTTCCAGTTGCGGCGACACAGGGCACCAAGCTTCGGGCCTTTGTTATAGGAAAGCTGAGCGAAACTCTCGGCCTGGGCCCAATTTTTTTTCAGCAAAAACAACTCTGCCTGCCATTGCAATAAATCGGGGTCCATCACCGAAATTTTCAAGGCCAGATCAATCGCGGCTTGTGCGGCAATAATATCTTTACGGGCTTCGGCCTGCGTTGCCGTATTACGTAAATCTTCCACTTGCGGATCGCGCAAGGGCGCCACGGTTAGATCATTGCCTTGCAAACCGGCCGAGCGCACTTGCGCTACCATCGATTCGGGCGTCAACACATTATTGGCTGTCGTTTTCTTTGGTGTGGTCGGGCCACACGCTGTCAGCAGAGTAAAAACAAAAATCATGATTACAAGAAAACGCATGGCTTATTGCTCCTGATTTTCTGTTGGCGTCGGCGGCTGTGACTGTGGCGCATCTTCGCCAAGCTTGAACCAGTCCAGCCAAGAACTTTCAACACAGGTTTTATGTTCTTTCGGCAAATAGCCGGACACAAATGCCGCGCGCCTTGCACCAGGACAATTGTCTTCGGTGGTTGCGTAGTCGGCACCGTCCAGCCATGCCCATTCAATACCTTCGCCACTCACGGTCAATGGCTGGGTTGGCAATTTTGCAAACAGCGATGACCACACTTTCATGGCGCCAGTTGCACCGTACAAACCCGTAGTTTTATTTTCATCATTGCCCACCCATACCACGGCAAGATGGTCACCGGTATAACCGGCAAACCAACTATCACGACCATCATTACTGGTGCCGGTTTTACCCGCCGCTTGCAAAGGCCCCAGACCGTCGCTCAACAAGGCGCTACCGGTGCCATTGGTAATCACTTGTTGCAAGCCCAGCGTGACTAAACGCGATGCGATGGCATCGCCTTCTTGCGCAGCATCAGAATTAAAATCATAGCGATTCACCGCTTTGCCTTTGGGATCAAGCACGCCGCGCACCGCACGCAGTGGTTGAATGCGTCCGCCCGAAGCTAAAAATTGATACATCTGCGTCATCGAAAAAACGCTTAAATCTATCGAGCCCAAAATTAATGAAGGGCGTGCTTCTGATTGCAAACCGCCCAGTACTTTTAATAATTCACTTAGTCGATCCGGCCCCACTTCCATGCCCACGCGAACCGTGGCTTGGTTGTAGGAATGCGCGAGTGCCGATGACATGGTTACCGTGCCATGGCTTTTGCCATCGGAATTACCGGGCCGCCAGGTTTTGCCATTGGGTTGCGTGACTTCAACCGGGCTGTCATCGACCCAACTGGCGAGCGAGTATTGATCGGGTTGTGCAAACGCCAATAAATACACGAAAGGTTTTAATAAAGAACCGACCGGACGCTGCGCTTCAAGCGCACGATTAAAGCCGGGTTGATCTACATTTTTATTACCGACCATCGCTAACACTTCGCCATTTTGGCTGTCGGTCACCACCATGCCTGCCTGCAAGCTCGGGCCGTCTTTACGTTGAATCTTACTCAGCGTATTGATGACGGCATTTTCTGACAACATTTGCACAGATGGCGCCAAGGATGTGTGCACCGTCATGCCAGCGCCTTTCAAAGCATCCGCCGGATAATCACGTGCCAATTGGCGGCGCACTAAATCCATAAAAGCCGGGTTACGATTTTTTGCGACGCCCGGTTTTGCACTCACGCCTAAAGGTGTAGCTTTGGCGCGATCGGCTTCGGCCTTAGTGATCAGGCCAAGTTCCTGCCAGACATTCAACACCGTGGCACGCCGAAGCATTGCACGTTCGGGATGCTTGCGTGGATCGTGATAAGCCGGGCCCTGAATAATACCGATCAACAAAGCCATGTCTTCGGTACGCAGGGAATTTAAATCACGGCCAAACCAGAACTCGGCACCTGCCGCAACACCATGCACCGACTGCTCGCCTTGCTGGCCCAAATAAACCTGATTCAAATACGCTTCAAGAATTCGTTTTTTGTCAAAACGCGCTTCAATGATCAGGGCGTAAGAGGCTTCTTTTAATTTACGTGAAATAGTTTTGGTGTTGCTTAAAAATAAACTACGCACCATTTGCTGCGTGAGGGTGCTGGCACCCTGTTGAAATTCGCCTTCGCGAATATTCACCCAAATCGCCCGCATTAAACCTTTCGGGTCAATACCGTGATGATTTTTGAAATTGCGATCTTCTACCGCCTGCAATCCTGAAACTATCAAAGGCGGCACTTCTTCCAAACGCACCAGACGACGTTCTTCTTCAGTATTGCCATACAAAGTAGCAATACGCGCAGGATCGACCCTTGCACTATCCAAACGTTTTTTAGTAGCGGCGTCCTGTACCGAAACAACACGACCGGCGCTCACCACGACCTGTAATTGGCGTTCGCGCACTGGGCCGTCCATATCAATAAAGGCCCGCGTTGCCAGTGAAAATTTGCCGCCGTCGCGTTTGAAGGTTCCTGGCAATTGACCGACGCCATCATTTCGATAGGAAGCCGCGGTTAATTCCAGCTCCATCGTCTCCGGGTTTAAACGCACGCCATCGGCTAAAAACAAGGGCCGCGCAAAAATGCGCGTGGGCACCTGCCATTGCAATTGCGCGAATTGTTCGCGCACTTGTTTATCGAGCTGCCAAAAATAGGGGCCGCCGATGCCGACGGTTAGGCCAAGGCCCAATAGGCTAACTCGCCAAAACCAGGTCTTGATTCGGGAGCGCAGGCTTGGGATTTCTTGTTCGGAAGGAGCGTTTAGGGTCACGGACATGGATAATGTTGGTTTCCGGAAGTTTATCAGGCTCTAGACAGAGACTGAATTTTTCATGATGTATTTCGACAACAAATTACCGAACTAATTCATATTTAATGAAAGATCGATTTATTTACCACTACCGGCGGACAAGAAGCCTGATGCAACGCGGTTTGAGAAGCTTGCGCGTTCGCGGACTGAAAGCCAGCTTGGCGATGCTTTCGCCCCGGCTCAAGCAAGCACGCGCAGGTGACGCGCTGCATTTCCCGACAGCCGCCGAAATTGAAAGCCTGAGCAGCGCCGATTTTTGCTGCGAAAAACCGCACGTCAGCCTGATTATTCCGGTTCACAATCATCTGGAACTGACAAAGTCCTGCCTGAGCAGCCTATTACTTCAGCGCAATGCGATTAGCTTTGAAGTGATTGTGGTGGATGATGCCTCCAGTGATGGCAGTTTCGAATTTTTATCGAGTATCGAAGGCTTGCGTTTGATCCGCATGCCGAGCCAAAGCGGTTACGTGCTTGCCAGCAATAAAGGCGCTGAACTAGCGCGCGCCGACATGCTGGTGTTTCTCAATAACGACACTATTGTTCAAGCGGGTTGGTTGGATGCCTTGTTGAAGATCTTCGAGCAATTCCCCGACACCGGCATTTCCGGTGCGAAATTGCTCTACCCCAATGGTCGATTACAAGAAGCCGGTGGCGCCGTTTTCAAAGACGGTAGCGTGTGGAATATTGGTCGTTTTGAACAAGCCGATAACGCACGTTTCAATTACGTCCGCGAGATTGATTATGTCTCGGGCGCAGTCCTGGCGATTCGCAAAAGTGTATTTGATGCACTGAAGGGTTTCGACCCGCATTTCGCACCCGGCTATTTTGAAGATACCGATCTGTCGATGCGGGTTCGTCAATCGGGGCTAAAAATTCGTTACCAGCCTTTTTCGCAGGTCGTGCATCTTGAAGGCGCGACTTCCGGCACAAGACTTGATACCGGCATGAAAGCCTTTCAAGTGCCGCATCAAATAAAATTTTTCGAGCGCTGGCAAACAGTATTGGCAGCCTACCCTGCTCGCCCTAATACAGAACAGGAAAACACGGGGCTGGCATTTCAAACGCAGAAGAAAAAAGTGCTGATTCTTGATGAGCACACACCGCATATTGATGCAGACTCGGGATCACTGCGTTTATTTCACTTGATGAAAAGCCTGCAAAATGAATTGTGCGATGTCCATTTTTGTCCTGCCGATTTAATTTTCGACAACGAGCATACTTCCTGCTTGCAACAACAAGGCATCGCCTGCTACTACAAGCCATGGACAAAAAGTGTATTCGACTGGCTTAAAGAAAACGCGCACCAGTTTGACCTGATTATTGTTTGCCGCGTTGGCTTGATGACTAGCGTTTATGACACTTTGAGAAACTGCGCTCCGAACGCGAAACTCATTTTCGATACCGTCGATCTACATCATATTCGTGAAGCACAGGAAGCGGAATTATCGAAATCGGATTCATTAGCAAAGCAGGCGCAATCCACAAAAGCAAAGGAATACGCTTTGATAGCAAAGTGCGACGAAACCTGGGTAGTAAGCGACACCGAGTATGTCGGCTTGCAAGCGGATTTTCCGGAAAAAAATATTCGCCGTATTTCCAATATTCACCCTGTTCGACTTCATACACCAAGTTTCAGTGAACGCAAGGATATTTTATTTGTCGGTAACTTCAGGCATCCGCCCAATCAGGATGGCCTGCAATGGTTTCTGGAAACCACCTGGCCTTTGATCCACGCAAAAAGACCCGACATTGTGCTGAATATTGTAGGCGCATCAGCACCGGAAAATTTAATTAGATTATCTGAGAATATGAATGTAGTTTTTCACGGCCATGTGACGGATATTGAAAAACATATCGATAACGCACGCATCAATATCGCACCGCTACGCTACGGTGCTGGTGCCAAAGGAAAAATAAGCCAGGCCTTGGCTTCAGGCCTGCCGACTATTGCCACGACAGTGGCAGCCGACGGAATGCATTTGACCAACATCGAATCGATACTGCTTGCTGATGATGCCGAAGCTTTTGCTAATGCCGTTTTGGCTTTGTACGAAGACGAGAGTTTGTGGAATCCGCTATCAAAAAACGCTTATGCCATTGCCGAAAAATTTTTCTCGGAGCTAGCAGTTGCCGATGAAATTAAAAGCATGCTTACGTAGGGTGGAACCACCAACAGGCGGCACGCCGTTGGTGATTCCACCGCAGATTGCAATGATGTTGGGTGGATACCGCATAGAGTGGTTGGTGGATACCGCATAGAGCGCGGGATCCACCCTACGATATTATTTTTGAATGCGGCTTGCGTCCTCCTAGAATCGACGATTAATCTATATCAGCCAAGCCTTCTCACTTCCTGTATTCCCGGAACGGCATTCAGGCGTCCAAGTAAATCGCTGAGTTGCTCGAAGTCATTTACTTTCAGTAGAAAATTAATTTCGGCCATGCCGTGACTGCTATCTATTTTTGAATCTACGCCCTGTATCTGCACTTCGTTCTGGCCGATGATATTGGTGATGTCTTTCAACAACCATTTTCTATCGAAGGCACGCACAACGACATTCACCAGATAGCGTGATTTGTCGGACTGGCCCCAATTCACTGGCAGGCAGCGGTCTTCATGCAAACTCATTAAGCGACGCAAGGACGCACACGATGCACGATGAATACTGACGCCGCGTCCGCGAGTTAGATAGCCGGTAATTTCATCACCCGGCACCGGTTGGCAACAGCGTGCTAATTGCGTCAGTAAATTACCGACGCCTTCGACCGTAAACTGACCGGCATTTTTCTTGATGGCATATTTTTTTGGTGTGGTTTTTACCACTTCTGGTAATTTGCTGCTTTGCTGATGCTCGTGCAAGGCACGGCTAACCTGATTCGGCCCAACATCGCCTAGTGCTAATGCCAAATATAATTCGTCGGTGTTTGGCAGACGAAATTTTTCGAGTATGGGTGCAAGATCGGCATTGAGCAGGGCAACGCGACGTAATTCTTTTTCCAGTATGTCGCGCCCCGCTTGCAGGTTTCTGGCACGGTCAATTTTATGAAACCAGGCACGAACTTTATCGCGGGCACGGCCACTGACTAGAAAGCCATTTGAACTCATTAGCCAATCGCGACGAGGCTCGGACACTTTGCTGGTAATGATTTCAATACGATCACCACTACTCGGTTTAAAATCGAGCGTAACGATGCGGCCATTTACTTTTGCACCACGGCAACGATGCCCGACTTCGGTATGCACGTGATAGGCAAAATCAAGTACCGTCGAGCCATGCGGCAAATCAAAGACTTCGCCTTTTGGAGTCAATAGATAAACACGATCTTCCATTAACTCGGTGCTAAAGCCTGCCAATAAATCATGCGATGCATCGCTGTCGCGCTGTTCCAGTAATTGCCGCATCCAGGCCACTTTGCGTTCAAAACTGGCATCGCTGGAGCCGCCTTCTTTGTAGCGCCAATGCGCCGCTACGCCGAGCTCGGCATGCTCGTGCATTTGCGGTGTGCGAATTTGTATTTCCAGCGTGCGATTTTCTGGGCCCAAAACTGCCGTATGCAGGGAGCGGTAATCATTGCCTTTGGGGTGTGCTATGTAGTCATCATATTCAGAAGGAATTGATGGCCATAGTTGATGCACGACACCGAGCACGGTGTAGCAGCTTGGAATATCTTTCACCAAAACCCGAATCGCACGAATATCGTATAGCTCGCTAAACGGCAGGTTTTTACGCTGCATTTTTTTCCAGATGCTGTAAATATGTTTGGGTCGCCCGGCAATATCGGCTTCAATGCCAGCATCCAATAAAGCGTCTCGCATTTTTTGTTTGACCTGCTCGATAAACTTTTCGCGACCGGTTCTTTTTTCATCGAGAAGTTTTGCGATTTTCTGATAAGTTTCTGGCTGCAAATAACGGAAAGCCAGATCTTCCAGCTCCCATTTCAACTGCCAAATGCCTAGTCGATTGGCCAGAGGCGAATGAATATCCGCCGTTAATTGGGCAAGCGCGCGACGTTCGGGTTCAGAATATTGATTCGCCTGGCGCAGGTGCTGCAATTGCATGGCCAGTAAAATCGGAACTACGCGCAAATCGCGTATCAAGGCGAGTAATAGGCGGCGCAAGCCTTCCGAGTTACCAGGGTTTTCGCGCTGAGCATGCAAGCTCCACACCTGTTCAGCTGCCTTGATGCCGTCCAATAAGGGCTGTAATCGCGACAAGCCTTCCTGTTTGGGATTGATCGAAGCCTGCAAGGCTGGCAATTTCGCCAGCGCCGCAGCGAGCAGTACATCCGGGCTCACTTTCAAGGCCAGTAGGCTTTCCAGAAGTGAAATAGTGTCTTGCTCCAGGGGTTCGGGAGCCAAAATCTGTGCCGCAGCCTGCACCGCTTGCCACAGCACATCCACCCGCTCGGAGGCGTGCTGGGCTTGTTCCAGCCAATCACTTAGCCTTGGTACCTTGGCGGACGATAAATTCAAGCGGAACCCTGTATAAATTGTGTAAACTTAGGCCTTCGATAGTACAGGACACTTTTATAAATCCATATTTCGTTGCAATACTGCGTTGCTAGAAAAAAATAATTCCTTACATATTAATTGTATGCGCGTCATTATTTTTTCTAGCACCTTGTCTTGCTTCAAACTATGACTTTATAAAAGTGCCCTACAAACATAAACACTTGGGAGCCACCATGCCACGTATTTTTATTGCATTCGTCTGTGCATTTTCCTTAATAGCCACTGCCGCGATCGCGAAAGAATTCTCCAGTGTCGAAGAACAAATGTCTTCGCGTGATTTCAA
>JAYSXB010000161.1:0-4085 GCA_043717775.1 Arenimonas sp. | reverse complement strand
TTTAGGCGCGACAGATTTTGAAAGACCTGTCGCGCCTAAAGGACGCTCCTACACCAAAAATCAAAAAAGCAGTGACGACATTTTGCGACGATATTGGCTGACCAGATCTTCGTCCTCAATAATCCGGAAAGCATCGATTAATGCTTTACGCGGCAGACCTTCTTCAAAAGTTTTATTGCGCTTGAGCATTTCGAGGAATTGTTCGAGCCCGGCTTCAGCTTTGTCTTCCATCAAATAACGCACGCCAAGATAATGTCGCGCGCGGCAGTCATCGGGATTACTCGCGATGGCCTGCTCGAGAATGGAAGCCGGTGGCGCATCTTTAACAAGGGTGGCAAAACCCAGGCGTGCTTTCGCTTTGATAGCGCGGTCATCAATGGCCAAATTGGCGGGCAGGGCATCGAGTATTTTTTCGGCTTCGACAAAGCCGCTGGTTTTCAGCAAGGCCAGCATTAAATCCAGTTTCAGTTCTGCTTTGTCGGGCTCGGCCAGGATGGCGGCGCGCAGGTTCATTACTTCGGCTTCTGGATCGACAACTTCAGGAATGGCTTCTTCAAGGATTTCTGCTGAGGTTTCTTTTGCTTCAATTTCATGATGCTTCAAAAATTCACGCACTTGGCCCTCGGGTAAAGCGCCGGGAAAACCATCGACTATCTGGCCGTTTTTCAGCAGCATGACGGTCGGAATCGATTTGACCTGAAAGTAACCAGCAAGCTGCTGTTCTGCATCGACATCTACTTTTGCCAACAGGAAGCCGCCATTAAATTCGGCTGCCAGTTTTTCCAGAATCGGCCCGAGTACTTTGCAGGGCTCGCACCAGGTCGCCCAAAAATCGACCAGTATCGGGGTGTCTTTGGATTTAAGAATAACGTCCTGTTCAAAGCTTGCTACTGTGGTGTCAAAAACAAAGGCGGTAGTGGTCATGATGGATGATTTCTAGAATCGAATATTGAATAAGTAGGGTTAATGTTTTTATTTACAAGCTATTGCATTGCTTCTTTGTAAACCACGCCGTCTTTCATCACGAAGGCAATTTTTTTAGTTAAGCCAATATCGGTCAGGGGATTGCCGGCAACTGCGACCACGTCCGCTTTGAATCCAGTTTGCAATTGACCTAAATCTTTTACTGCAAGCAGTTGTGCAGCATTATAGGTTGCCGTTTGCAGCGCAATATTGTTTGGCATGCCCGCTTCGGTCATATAAATAAATTCGCCGGCATTGTCGCCGTGTGGCCCTACGCCCATGTCGGTGCCAAAAGCAATCTTCACGCCGGCTTTATAGGCATTGCTGAAAGTGGTTTGAATCAATGCACCCACGCGTGTTGCTTTAGGGCGAACGATATCGGGAAAGTAGCCATCTATTTTGGCTTTTTCAGCAACAAATTTTCCAGCCGTAATCGTCGGTACATACCAAGTGCCGTGTTCTTTCATCAGCTTGAAAATTTCGTCATCCATATAAGTGCCGTGTTCGATACTGGTAACGCCACCAAGAATCGCGCGCCTTATGCCTTCTTTACCGTGTGCATGGGCCGCCACGGTGTAGCCATAATCTTTTGCGGTATCAACAATCGCGCGTATTTCTTCAATGGTGAATTGCGGCGCATCGGCGCTTTTGGCATAACTTAATACGCCGCCGGTTGCAGTAATTTTGATAACATCGGAGCCGTCTTTATAGCGCTGACGCACCGCTTGGCGGGCATCATCAACGCCATTGATAACCCCTTCGGTTGGGCCGGGTGGGCCGATTAAATGCGACAACTCGCTGTTCAAGCCATTGGTAGGGTCGGCGTGGCCACCGGTGCTGGCAATGGATTTACCCGCAGCATAAATTCGCGGGCCTTTTATCACGCCCTGGTTAATCGCGTCGCGCAGATGCAAACTGATTTCGCCGCCCAAGTCACGAACGCTGGTGAAGCCTGCCATCAAGGTTTTATCGGCATAGCCGACGGCCCTGAAGGCAAAGTCCACATCATCCAAACGAAAGCCTTCTGAATAACCTTGCTGACTGGATTGCTGGCCCAAATGCACATGCATATCGATAAAACCCGGCATGCAGGTTAACGCCGACAGATCGACAATCTGCGCACCCTCGACCGCAACTTTGCCGGGGCTCAGCGACTTGATGCTGTTTTTCTCCACCACTATGGTTTGCGGTCCGATAAGCTTTGCCGTTTTTGAATCAAACACATTGCCGCACTGGAGCGCTTTCAAATCAGCGGCTTGGGCAGGCAGGGCGGCGGCAATCAAGATGACAAGCAGGGTTCGGCGCATGGTGGGCTCCTTGGATGAGAGCCCGATATTAGCAGACAGCTATCGAGTCCGAGGCAGTGCTAATGCTACCCTTAGCAACTAATTATTGACTTCTTGAGCCCCATGTCCGACGTACAAGACCCCTATGCCTATACCCCGAAGGCCTTAGAAGCCGCTGCCCAGAACCATTGGCAGCAAACACGCGCTTTTGAAGTGAAAGAAGACTCGCCCAAGCCAAAGTATTTTTGTCTTTCGATGTTGCCGTATCCATCGGGCGCCTTGCATATGGGGCATGTTCGCAATTACACCATTGGCGACGTGATTAGCCGCTACAAGCGCATGTGCGGTTTCAACGTATTGCAACCGATGGGTTGGGACGCGTTTGGCCTGCCTGCGGAAAATGCTGCGATTAAAAATAATACGGCGCCAGCAGTATGGACTTATAAAAATATCGACCATATGCGCGAGCAATTAAAAGCGCTGGGTTATGCGGTCGATTGGACCCGCGAATTTGCTACCTGCAAACCCGATTACTACAAGCACGAACAAGCCATGTTCACGCGCCTGTTCAAAAAAGGCATTGTCTATCGTAAAAATTCGGTAGTGAATTGGGACCCGGTCGATCACACCGTGTTGGCGAACGAGCAGGTGATAGATGGTCGTGGCTGGCGCAGTGGCGCGCTGGTAGAAAAACGCGAAATTCCGCAATGGTTTTTGAAAATCACCGACTATGCGCAGGAATTGCTCGATGGTTTGGACACGCTCGATGGCTGGCCGGATTCGGTCAAGACCATGCAGCGCAACTGGATTGGTCGTAGTGAAGGTTTGGAAATAAATTTTGCCGTTGATTCCCCTCTCCCGTCGGGAGAGGGTGGTTCACGCAGTGAACCGGGAGAGCGTACGAGTAGCCATGTCACTTCACTCACCGTTTTTACAACGCGTCCCGATACCTTGATGGGCGTAACGTATTTTGCAGTCGCTGCCGAACACCCCTTGGCTTTGCAAGCTTCAAAATCGAATCCGACTTTGGCAGCCTTCATCGAAGAATGCAGACACGGCGGCGTTGCCGAAGCCGATGTGGAAACGCAGGAGAAAAAAGGCTGCTTCACTGGCGTATTTGCCATTCATCCGATTAGTGGTGAAAAAGTACCGGTTTGGGTCGCCAATTTTGTGCTGATGAATTACGGCACCGGTGCCGTGATGGCAGTGCCGGGACATGATCAACGCGATTTTGAATTTGCACACAAATACTTGTTGCCGGTGAAACAAGTCATTGAAATTTCCCCTCTCCCCCCGGGAGAGGGTGGCGCGCGGAGCGCGACGGGTGAGGGTACGACCTACGACGAGAACCAATGGCAAGACTGGTATGCCGATAAAACCCACGCTGATATGCGCGTGATGAATTCCGGCGCAATCGATGGTCTTGGGTTCAAGCCTGCCTTCGATAAAATTGCCGAGATTTTGCAAACGATGTCGAAAGGCAATCTTCGCGTTAATTTCCGTTTGCGTGATTGGGGTGTCAGTCGCCAGCGTTATTGGGGTTGCCCGATCCCGATAATTTATTGTGCGAAATGCGGTGCAGTGCCGGTACCGGAAGATCAACTGCCCGTCGTGTTGCCGGAAGATGTTGCGTTTTCCGGTACCAATTCACCGATTAAATCCAATCCCGAATGGCGCAAGACTTCTTGCCCGAAATGCGGCGGTGCAGCCGAGCGCGAAACCGATACCTTCGACACATTTATGGAATCGAGTTGGTATTACGCGCGCTACACCTCGCCGGGTGCGAATGATCTGGTCGATGAACGTGCCAATTACTGGCTGCCGGTTGATCAATAT
>JAYSXB010000017.1:0-5974 GCA_043717775.1 Arenimonas sp. | reverse complement strand
CAACCATGAGTAAAAATGGTGTCGGAATTCAATATTAGAACGTCGTTATCGCCTGCTTCTTTGAATGCAGCATTACAGTTTGCAGGAAACCCGAGATTGCTATCTCGCCTTTTAATATTCACACTGAATTTGGCACGCTTCTTAAATTGAATCAGTAAATCCGGAATACGGGGGTCGGTGGAGGCATCGTCAGCCAATAAAACTTTTACCTGTGCAGGTAAAGTTTTCAATAATGAACCGAGACAAATATCCAGTGCTTCATAAGCATTGAAAACCGGCACGATAATTACGGGAAGTAACGAAGACGACATCCGTCATTATTCCCAGTGATGTGGCATTTGCACAAGACCGTAGGCACGCGATTGGCCGGTAATGGTGACATGACGATCAATGGTCTGGAATAAACGCAAACCCTGCGAGTCCAGTGAGTGCACTCGCAATTTGTAACGCCCCGGCAACAATCCGATTTTTGTAAAACATAAACAGTATCGATATTTTCCCGTTTCCAATTTCTTTGCAGGCACACCATCCATCTCCGAGCTAATGCCATAGACCGGCGTACCATCTTCACGAACCCATCCCACCAGCACCACTGGCGCAGTGTCATCAAGCGAAGTGACTACTACTTCAAGTCGATAATCTGTACCCGACTCGACTTCCAATGCAAAGCCATCGGCTACATTGTTATAAATGATTTTTTCAATACCATAATCAAATATCGCATTACTTTGATCGGGCACAAGCTCATCGCCAGTGCGCTTGCTTTCATGCCAGGCCAAATAATGTTGCGTTACGCTAAAAACATCACCCTGCATTTCAATACGGCCCTGATGCAGCCAGATGGCTTCGCGACATAATTTTTGCACGTGATACATGCTGTGGGAAACCAATAACAATGTGCCGCCTGAATTCACGTATTCATCTATCCAGCGTGAGCATTTTTTCTGGAAGCTTTCATCGCCCACACCCAAAACTTCATCAGTGATTAACAGTGGCGGACGCACAGCGGCAATAATTGCAAAACCCAGGCGCACAATCATGCCGCTGGAATAATGTTTGGTCGGCTCATCAATGTAGTGACCAATATCGGCGAAATCCTCGATTTCAGCCATTTTTGTTTTTAGCTCGGCATCACTGATACCATATAAAGCGGCGGACAATCGCACATTCTCGCGCCCGGAATATTCCGGGTGAAAGCCGGCACCTAATTCAAGCAAGGCGCCGATTGAACCACGTGTGACTACATCGCCATCACTGGGTGTCAGCACGCGCGTAATTAATTTCAGCAAAGTCGATTTGCCTGCGCCGTTTTCACCAATAATGCCAATTGAACAGCCCGGCATTACTTTGAAATTGATATCACTTAAAACGCTGGTATGCCTTGTAGGTGCACGGCCACGCAACATGTCCCACAAAGCACTTAATCTGTCTGCGCTATTAGCCAGCACCGGATAACGCTTACTAATATGATTGACTTCAATCAATGGCAGAGGCGCATTGCTCATAAGTAATCTTCTAGGTGCCGACGCGCACGCCGAAGCAAGGCGTAACCCAGATAAGCCATAACAATAGCGACCAGAGCCGAGATACCTAAATGCAGCCAGTCGATAGGCAAGCCCAAAAATGCATGGCGAATGCTAATGATAGGCGCCGCGAACGGATTTAAAAGTAATAATTGCTGCACGGGCTTGGGTAATTGTCCAAAGTCATAAATAACCGGCGTCAAAAAAAACAATAGACTCAGTATTTGTGAAATGGCAGCCCCCACATCACGCAAGAACACATTCAGCACGGCAACAATATTGGCGAAGCCTACCGCGAAAATACATAGAATGATCAGCGACAGCATGACCACTGGCAAACCAGAAAAATGCAGATGTGTGCCAAATAAAATAAGCGCTAGCAACACAACTGCAAAGCCCGCCAGGTCCAGCAAAATACTCGCGCTCACTTTGGCATCGACTAACAAATGATGCGGCAGTGCAATTTTACCGATCAAGGCCGCATTACCGGTCAATGCGGCAACGCTGTTACTGACCGCATTCGAAAATAAATTCCAGGGCCATAAACCTAGCGCGAGGAATGCGGCGTAACTCAGGTTTTCAAACTGCGTACGCGCCTGCAGCAAATGGGAAAATACCCAGGACAATACCAGCAGTTGCGACAATGGCAATAATAAATGCCACAGCACGCCCAATAAACTGCCGCGATAACGCTCACCTAATTCACGGCGCAATAATTCTCGAAAAACCGAACGATAGGCTGGCTTCATCGCTTATTTTTTTGGCTTTGCATTTGCCTTGCGCAATGGGTCCAAGGCACGAAAGCGTTCGCCGTATTCGTCGGTGAATTTGCGGGCGTCGGAAGGGCTACCAATAACCGTTGGCGTAATTAACACAAGAATTTCTTTTCTGCTTTTTCCTCTACTTTGTTGTCCAAACAAAGCACCAATTACCGGAAGCCGACTCAAAAACGGGAAGCCGTCAGAGCGTTTACTATTCTCAGTCTTTATGAGTCCTGCCAATATTACGGTTTCACCACTTTGAATCGCGGCTTCAGTTTTTAGCTTATTCGTACTTACCCGAATATTACCCGTTGCATCTGCAGTGCCGACAGGCGCGCTTACATCTTGCGTAATATCAAGAAACACCATTCCATTGCTTGAAACTCGGGGCTTAACTTTTAGGCTAATACCAGTTTGCCTAAATTGCACTTGGCTCAGTGAGTTCCTACTACCAGCGTCCGGATTGACGATTGTACTGACGACGGGAATTTGTTCGCCTGAATCGAAAGTTGCCTCAACATTGTTCCTGACCACTAAAGATGGTGCTGCCAGCATACTAACATCCGACATTCCATCCAAAAGATTTACCACCGCTTTTGCACTCGGACCAATAAAAGTCCAACTCGCGCCCGTAGGGGTAATGCTAGATGCAAAAGTATTTACGCGATTTGTTGACCGCGATAAATCGTACTCATCAGTGCTGCCACCAGCCGTAGTCGGTTTGATTGCATTGCCGAAAAACCAACTAACGCCGTAACTCAAATCACCCGATAGCGTAACTTCGATCACTTGCGCTTCAACATGAACTTGCAACGGCATCGTATCCAGCCGATCAATCGCACGACGAATCGATTCCCATTGGCCAGGGCTGGCTCGAATCAATAAAGAATTACTTTCTTCAACCGCGCTGATACTCACATCACCACCAGTGATCGAAAGCTCAGCATTTCGGGCATTTGAGATTGCGCCGGGTTTAACCGTATTCGTGGGGGCAGGATTATTGAGCGTACGAACTTCAACCGGTTCTAGACCTGGCTGAAGTGAGGGCGCGTCACTGCGATTGCTTGAACTTGAGCTATTGCCGAACACACTGCTGAGTTGATCAGACAGATCTACCGCTTTCACATTTTTTACTTCATAGACATATAAACGTACGCCTTCACCACCAGCGTCCATGCGTTCAATCCAGGTTTCCACATCACGCAAATATTTGGGTTGTGCTGTAATGACCATGACCGCATTTTGGCCTTCGAGCGGCATGAATCGGAACATACCGGCGAGTGGTGTTTTTCCATTTTCACCAAATACTTTTTCCAGCTCGGTCACCACTTTACTGGCTTCGGCTGATTGCAGGGGGAAAACACCGACCGACATGCCGGCTAGCCAATCGACGTCAAAAATTTCGATGGTGCGAAGATAATTTTGCAATTCGGCACGCGTGCCCCCCAGCACAATTAAATTTCTGGTGTTATCCACCTGAATAATGGCTTTGTCACGAGCATAAGGTTTTAGCAGTTTTTCCATCTCGGTTGCCGAAATAAATTTCAGCGGAATAGCGCGTGCTTCATAACCGCGTGCATTGGCAGGCGAGCCTGTGCGCGGTGCTAAATTGCCTGCAATTGCCTGGTCACTCGGCACCACATTGTAGCGACCGTCACTCCAGATTAAGCGCGCGTTGTTCCAGCCCAAGACCATTTCCAGCAATGAAACTGCTTGTGCTGGACTCACTGGACGGGGCGTTGCAAGCGTTACTGTGCCTTGTACATTCGGTGCAATCACGTAATTTTGTTGCAACAAATCACCCAAAATTACTTTGACAACGGCTTGTACCGATTCGCCTTCAAAGTTGAAGGTGGCGTCACCGGCCGAACTTAAATTCGGCGCGGGCATGGCAGCGGCTCGCTGATTAATCAATTGCCCATTACCACGACGAATAGTCGCCGAGGATGTTTTTTTAGCCGGTTCATCAGCACTAACTGATTTACCGTCTTTGGATTCTTCCGCCGGTTTTTGATTGTTGATCAATTCTGGCGCGCGTTTCATCACTATTTCTGTTTGCGCAGACCAAGCCGCGGTCGCTGTTACAGTAGCAATCAACACAATTAGCAATAGTCGTAATTTCAGCATTTTTCTACTCTCGTTATTTTTTTGCATCGGATTCCGCCTTCGCTGCATCCGCTTGCATTTGTGCACGACGCGCTGCAATTCGCTGGCGTATCGCTTCAATTTGTTGCTCTTGCGTCATCGTCTGATTAATAGATGGCGCATTACTGGTCACTACATTGGTATTACTTGGTGTGGTTTGCACCATGGGTACAGCAACAGCTGCTGCATTTTGCGTAGCATTCGTATTGTCTTGTTGTGGCACCGCCACAGCAACGGCTGTTGGTGATTGCCCGCCCTTGCCGTTAAAAACCAGCAAGTCCATCGAGCGTTGACCGCTTGGGCCTTCTAAAATGGCACGACGTGGTTCCAACTGTACTAAACGCCAGCCAGTGCCTTCGATCAAATCGCCGAGACGAACGCGGCGACTAGCGCCATCTTTGTTCTCACGAAATAAGGCCATCTTCAAATTGGGAGTGATCAGCACACTGCCAAGTGAAACATCAAGCTCGGCTGCAGAATTATCACCCGGTGCTGCTTGCACTACGCCTGGGCGGCGATCAAGCATTAATAAAGGCCGAGTACCGACTTCCAGATAATTACTCATCGGTTCAAGCATGGGCGTGTTCTGTGCAATTTTTACCGTGGGTATGGGTTTGGCTAAACTGGTATCGATGGGTAATGGATTAAAACGTGCGCCCAAACCAAAAGCTGCCACGAGTAATACCAAACCAGCCCAAAGCACAAAGCTCGCCAACAATAGGCTCGTAGTGTTGCTTAACTTAGCCATTGGGTTTCCCCTGCTTTTCCGGCGGCGCTTGAATGTAACCAAACAAGTCAAACACCACTTCAACCGCGCCACCCGCCGGGCCGGCATTGTTATAACTACTGCGTGATAACAATTCAAGATTATCAATAAATAATTGCGGGCTTCCACCTTCAAGCGAATGCATGATGCTGGCCATTTCTGCCATGCCACAACGCAAATTGACCCGTACCGTCACGCGCTGAAAATCTTCCGACACTGTGTTGTCGGTTGGTGTACGAGCAGTAATTTGGCAAGCATTGGGGTTGGGGCTGGCGGCACTAACCACTTGTTCAAGACGCTGAACTAGTGCCGCACTTGCAAGCTCTTTATTGGCTTCAGGTAAAAAATGCGGCGTTTGTGCTTGTAGCTGCCGAACTTCTGCCAGTTTTTGCTCTAGCGCCGGACGTTGGCTGGCTTCCATCCGGTACTGTAATTCCTGATCACGCAGCTGGTTGATTTGTTCGCCCATTCCCATCATCGGCGCAGTGAACCACCAATGCACTAGAAGTACATAAGCCAATACAACAAGTAATGCCAAACCGGCAAAAATTTTCCAGCGCTCGGAATTGGCAGCGGCCACTTTCTTATCGAGCTTATCGAGGCTTGCCATTGCTTGCCTCCTTTGAACCATTGACGGTGGCAGTAAGCGTAAAGCGGTCACGCCCAGTGCGGGAGTCAGGCTGTACTGCGCCAGCCAGTGCAGGAGAATTGATAAAGGGCGATGCCTGCAATTGCCCGACCAAGGCTGCGGCTTGTTTACTTTGCCCTACCAGGACCAG
>JAYSXB010000160.1:0-4098 GCA_043717775.1 Arenimonas sp. | reverse complement strand
TGCCAGGAATAAGCGACATGTTTTCCAGGCCAAGAAAACCACGGCCTAGCGTCCAGCCAATAAAATCGTTCCAGTTGACACCGGCATCGGCACGCACGAGTGCAAAATCGCCCTCGTCCTTGATGATATTGATGTCACTCATGGTCAGACAAATTACAACGCCAGGCACATCGGCGGCAAATAAAATATTGCTGCCTTCACCCAGCACCATGACCGGGCCATTACGCAGCATGGCAAAATCAAACAATTCCGCGAGACCATCGGAATTATTGACATCGGCAAGAATTTCAGCACGAGCAGGGATACGAAAAGTATTGCGACCGGCGAGTGATACATTCTCGCCAAGCTGATATCCGCTCATGCTGCGCCTTGATTACACTGACGGATGCTCATGCAACGCCCTCGCGGCGACGGCGAATGGCGGTGACGCATTCTTCAATCAAATCCGGGCCGGAATAAATCAAACCGGTATAGAACTGCACCAGGCTTGCACCGGCGGCTACTTTGCCTGCGGCATCGGCACCGCTCAAAATTCCGCCGACACCAATCAGTGGAATATTGTCGTTCAAGCGCGTCCGCAAACGGCGTAAAACAGCGGTCGATCTGCCGTACAAAGGTTTGCCCGATAAGCCGCCCACTTCGTATTCGTAACGATTGCCTTTTATTTCAAGACGATCAATAGTGGTGTTGGTCGCAATTACGCCATCGACTTGTGCCGCATTTAATACTTCGGCCATGCCATCGAGCGCAGCTTCGGTTAGGTCCGGAGCAAGTTTGATCAGCATCGGCGTTTTGAAACCATTAACACCAGATAATTCTTCCTGCACTTCACGCAGCTCGCCAATAAAGCGACGGAAATATTCTTCGGTTTGTAAATCCCGCAAACCGGTGGTATTGGGCGATGAAATATTGATCGTCACATAATCACTGAGCGTGTAAACACGTTCCAGGCAATAAATATAATCTTCAATGGCTTTGTCGTTTGGGGTGTCTTTGTTCTTGCCGATATTGATGCCAAGAATGCCTTTACGCTTGGCTTTTTCGACATTTTTTACCAGCGCATCAACGCCGGTATTATTGAAACCCAATCGATTAATGACCGCTTGTTTTTCGGGTAAGCGGAACATCCGTGGTTTTTCGTTGCCTTCTTGCGGCTTCGGCGTCGTCGTACCAATTTCAATAAAACCAAAACCTAGGCTCAACAGCGCATCAATATGCTCGCCGTTTTTATCCAAGCCAGCAGCAAGCCCGACTGGATTGGGGAATTCAACACCAAAGGCTTTGGTTTTTAGTACCGGCGCCTTGGCGGCCAGCAATGGATTCAGGCCAAGACGGTAAGCGGTTTCAATAGCCTTAAGACCCACACCGTGGGCCGTTTCAGCATCAAGACAAAACAGAAAGGGGCGCGCTAGTCCGTACACTCATTAACCGCCATTCGCTGCGGAAGCCATGCCAAGGAATGCAAGAATGCCGCCGAAGAACAGCACAATAAGAATCAGGCCAAGAATAGACAAGATGATCATTGCCCAGCCGGTAATCAATCCTGCAAGCGCCAACCCGTCGCCTTCAATCATGCCATTACTGTTGCGAATTTCCTTACGTGCCATATGGCCGGTAATCACGGCAATGATCGATGCGAGAAACGGCACAAAATTCCAGCCTAGAATAATTCCGGCGATGCCGGTTGATAAGCTGACAATTGCCAAGGTACTTGTTTTTTTTGCAGGAGCATTCATAAACGATTCCTTTAACTGATATTAGATGTCGAACTTAATGCCTTGCGCCAACGGCAATGAATCGGAGTAATTAATCGTATTGGTTTGACGACGCATATAAATTTTCCAGGCATCCGAACCAGATTCGCGACCACCACCGGTTTCTTTTTCACCACCGAATGCGCCGCCAATTTCTGCACCGCTGGTACCGATATTGACATTGGCAATACCACAATCGGAACCCGCTGCCGACAGGAATTGCTCGGCTGCTCTCAGATTGTTCGTGAAGATAGCCGAACTCAAACCTTGCGGCACGGCGTTTTGCATGTCGATCGCTTCATCGAGCGTTTTGAACGGCATGACATACAAGATAGGTGCGAAGGTTTCGGTTTGCACGACTTCATCGGAATTTTTTACGCCAGTAACGATGGCTGGTGTGACGAAATTGCCTTTGCCCTCGAGTGCGGTGCCGCCAGTGCGAACACTACCGCCGAGGGCTTTGGCTTTTTCGAGCACACTCAGGAAACGTTGCACGGTAGCTTTGTCGGTCAATGGTCCCATCAGTGTGGTGGCCAGGGTAGGGTCGCCAATTTTGGTTTCCACTTGCTTGTATGCGGTGACCAATTTCGCCAAGACATCTTCGAAAATATTTTCATGGATGAAAACACGACGCGTACTTGTGCAGCGTTGACCAGCAGTACCGACTGCACCGAAAACGATCGCGGGAATCGCTAATTTCAGGTCGGCGGTTTCATCGACGATCATTGCGTTATTGCCGCCGAGTTCAAGCAGGCTGCGACCCATGCGTTTGGCAACGCGTTCACCGACCATGCGGCCGACGGCGGTCGAACCGGTGAAGCTGATCAGCGGTACGCGGTGGTCATCGACGAATTGTTGTGCGATATCGGTACCGGCGTCGTTGAACAGATAGAACAAATCCGGAAAACCGGCTTCATTCAGGGCTTCGTTGCAAATTTTCATCGATGCAATGGCACTGAACGGTGTTTTCGGCGACGGCTTCCAAATGCAGATGTCACCACAAATCGCCGCTAGAAATGCATTCCAGGCCCAGACGGCAACCGGGAAATTGAAAGCGGAAATAATGCCGACGATGCCGAGCGGCTGATACTGCTCATACATGCGGTGGCCGGGACGTTCGGAATGCATGGTCAGACCATAAAGCTGACGCGCCAAACCGACCGCGAAATCGCCGATGTCGATCATTTCCTGAACTTCGCCGTCGCCTTCGGGTTTGATCTTGCCCATTTCTAAAGCGACTAATGAACCTAAGGCATCTTTGTGTTTGCGCAATGCATCGGCACAAAGACGAATGGCTTCGCCGCGTTTTGGTGCTGGCGTCGTGCGCCAGACTTTGAATGCCGCCTGTGCGCGTTCCATGATGATGTCGTAATCAGCTCGGCTCGAGGCATACACGCGCCCGAGTAATTCGCCATTGCTGGGATTGATCGGTTCCAACACGCCTGCATCCTGTGTTTTGGACCATTCGCCACGGCCAAGATAAGTGCCGGATTCGTTTTCGCCCAGACCAAGCGCTTTTAAGACAGGGTGAGTCATTTGAAGCTCCAAACAATGAAAGAATGAGGTGCGACCCCGATACGATTTGAACGTACGACCTGTCCCTTAGGAGGGGACCGCTCTATCCAGCTGAGCTACGGGGTCAAGACTGTGAATTATCTCAAGAAACGGGATGATTTACTGCCCCTAAAGTGATGAAAACTCGAAAGATTGCTGGAATGCCGGGCTTTGTCGCACTCGAGAGTCGTAATTAATTCTGGTTGCGGCTATGCGATGATGCAGTCCCCACAAGGAGCTCCTAATGACTCATACCCTGTATGACGCCACTATTCCTACATTTACCCGTAGTTTGAATGCGCTTGATGCCTGTCTTGATAAAGCCCAGGCCCACGCTGACAGTCTGAAATGCGATGTTGGAAATATTCTTGGATCTCGCTTGGCACCCGATATGTTTCCACTCGGTCGCCAAATTCAAATCTCCTGTGATTTCGCCAAGAGTATCAGCTCGCGCATGGCTGGCTTAGAAGTGCCGAGCTATGAAGACAATGAAGTAACTCTGGCAGATTTCAAAGCCCGTATTGCGAAAACGATTGCCTACATCAACACCATTACTTCCGAGCAATTTGAAGGTTCGGAAACCCGCGCAATTTCAATTCCGATGCGTGACGGTAGCAAACGCGAATATGTCGGCGCACCATATCTCCATCATATGGGTCTGCCAAATTTCTATTTTCACCTAACATCGTGCTATGCCGTTTTACGCCATAACGGCGTGCAAGTTGGCAAGAAAGATTTTATTGGTAGCGTTTGATTTAATCGTAGGGGCGCCTGCTTGCTGCGCCCTTTG
>JAYSXB010000159.1:0-10517 GCA_043717775.1 Arenimonas sp. | reverse complement strand
TTTTGATTATCTGGATACCGGTTTATTTCTGGATCATCGCCCGATTCGACTGCGTATCGCCAGTGAAGCCCGTGGCAAACGCTTCCTGAATTTATTTTGCTATACCGGCGCCGCAACCGTGCAAGCCGCGGTGGGTAATGCCGCGCAGACAACGAGCGTGGATCTATCGGCCACCTATCTTGATTGGGCAGCTGAAAACCTGAAATTAAATAATGCGGGCGGTAATAAAAACCGCCTAGTGCAAGCCGACGCCATTCGCTGGCTCGAAGCCGATCGTGGCGAATATGATTTAATTTTTTGCGACCCACCAACTTTTTCGAATTCAAAACGCGCGGAAGACTTTGATACCCAGCGTGATCATATTCGCCTATTGCGTGCATCTGTCGAACGCTTGTCGGATGACGGCGTACTGATTTTTTCGAATAATTTCCGCCGCTTTAAACTCGACGAAGCATCACTTTCAGAGTTTGCCCAGTTCAAGGAAATCAGCCCGAAAACCATCGCGCCAGATTTTGAACGCGATGCCAAAATCCATCGCTGCTGGGAATTACGAAAAATTTAATCCATAGGGTGCGCTCAAGCGCACCATGCCGGATTTATCTTACAAGGCAACCACACAATCGTAGCCCGGGTCACGCTCCACCGACCCGGGGTGGCCTGCAGCGTTGCCTGCGACATACGTGATTTGAAAGCCACAATATTTTTAGAGAATAAAAATATCCAATAATCGCATTTACATACAACCCGGGTCGGTGGAGCGTGACCCGGGCTACGTCGCTTACAAGGCGAACACGGTATTCAGATTGCAGCGATTTATCATTTCAACGCAAGCCTACCGTCGAGGCAGTGGTGCGCCACAGGCGCACCCTATGTTTTCTTTACCTTCAAACTCACTTTCTTTTTATTTTGTGCGTCATTGAATGTTTTTTTATCGATCTCTTCAATTTTTGAAATTGGACATTGTTCACCCTACACACGAATTGCATCAAGTGAACTGCCACAAACACGTCCACTGATCGGGTCGCCTTTGAATTGCAGGGCGGGGCTGCTGCCAAGATTAAAACAGGCGTGTTGCAAGTTCACTCGGTATTTTTTTCTGCCTGCGTCAAGCAACAGGGTTTCATCGTTGATGACAATCCAGTTACGTACGCGGCTGCTATCGACGCAAGCCGGTTTCCCGCTTTGTGCTGCCAGCGGTGTCGCCAGACTCATGCTGAAAATGAGTAAAAAGCAAGGGGAAAAACGCATGTCAGGTACTCCCGTGGTTCATCATAGTGTAGTAAGGTGGCCTTAACCTAGGCTCAACCCAAAGATGCGTGACGGGCATGATTAACCCCAAGAATACTGGCGAAAAAAGTGATCAGAATTGGACCTTTTTTCGCCAATGGTTAAAAAACCCGATCGGCATGGCGGCAATATCGCCCTCCAGCCCGCAGTTGGCCCGTCAGATGATGGCCGAGCTGTCTGACGATACTAGCCGGGTTATCGAATTAGGTGGCGGCACCGGGGTATTTACGCAGGCCTTGCTCGAGTTCGGCATTAAGCCTGTCGATTTATTGGTGCTCGAATTAAATGAAGAATTGCATCAGCATTTGCAAAAACGATTTCCCGAGGCGCATGTTGTTTGCGGCGATGCTCGTGAAATTTTTAATTTAGCCCAACCTTTTGGTTTTGCAGAAAATAAAGCCGATGCCATTGTGTCCGGACTGGGTTTTCTTTCAATGCCGCGACAATCGCAACTAGATATTATTTCTGCAGCTTTTAATTGCCTGAAGCCCGATGGGCGCTTTGTGCAGTTTACTTACGGGCCGGCCAATCCGATCGCGCGTGAAGTGCTGGAAACTTTGGGCTTGTCATCAAGACGCGCCAGTTTTACCTGGTGGAACGTGCCGCCAGCCACGGTGTATGTTTATAACCGTCGGGTGTCGCGCGCTATACCGGCAAGGCCGATGCGTTAGCCGAGTGTAGTTCCGAGACCGTGTTTTCATGCATGCAGTCAGATCGCAATAAACCCAAAATAACACTGTCCTGCAATTCGCCTGCGACTAACCAGCGTTGGCGTAAATAGCCCTCACGTTTGAAGCCGAGCGCTTCTAGCGATTTGAGACAGGCAATATTATGGGGATCAACATCGGCTTCCAGGCGGCGTAGCCCCAGTTCGGTAAAGGCATATTTAATGAGCATCGTCATTGCCTCGCGTCCGTAGGCTTGGCCCCAATGTTCGCTGGCAATGGCAAAGCCTACTTCAGCACGTCCCTGTGCGGGAGAAATGTCGCTCAAGGTACAAGTGCCAATTAATTTTTGGCTACCTTTTAGGCAAATGCCCCATTGAAATAATTTGCCATCATTAAAACCATGATGAACGCTTTCAATATAAATATGGGCGTCGTCTTCGTGGGTGAAAGGCGTATGGCTCCAATAGCGAGTCACGTTGCCATCGGAATAAATTTTGTAGATGCTGCCAACATCGGCATGGTCAATCCAGCAAAGATTCAGGCGTTGGCTGGAAAGGGTGGGCAGGCTGCTCGGCTCACCGACTTGAGGTATTCGATCAGTTTTTCGCTTGAAAAATGGGGGCATGGGTAGGGCCATAGTATTTTCAACCTGAGCGATTTAAAAGTCTAAACGCAATAAGGCGTTGAAACAGGACAAGCTTAATTAATGCCATACCGGCAACAGTGGGTTGCAGCCCCGATACTGGTATAGCACCTATTGTGGCTACATATTTGTGTCTATTACCGCTTCAAGAAAATAAGAGACTGCATATGAACAAGCAATATCGCGGCATTGGGCAAAAGATTCGGGGTATCGCGACCTCCGATGGTGCAGGCGTCCGGCTAACTAGGGTAATCGGCAGTGCCGCCATGCCCATGCTCGACCCTTTCCTGATGCTTGATGAATTCGGCTCGGAAAAGCCCGGCGACTATATCGGTGGTTTTCCCTCGCATCCGCATCGGGGTTTCGAGACCGTGACCTATATGCTCGATGGCCGCATGCGGCACGAGGACAATCATGGTAACGAAGGCTTACTCACGCCCGGCAGCGTGCAGTGGATGAGCGCCGGCCGCGGCATTGTGCATTCCGAAATGCCCGAACAGGAACAGGGCCTGATGCGCGGCTTCCAGCTATGGGTGAATTTACCCGCCAGCGAAAAAATGAGCGAGCCAAAATATCAGGAATTCAACGCCGAACAAATTCCACTCATGAGTTTATCCAATGGTGCACAAATCAAAGTGATTGCAGGGCAGATAGGAGATGTTGTCGGGCCGGTGAAACAGCCTGCAACCGAGCCACTTTATTTTGATGTGTTACTGGATGCAGGGCAGGATTTTGAACATGCATTACCGGAAGAACACAACGCATTTGTGTATGTGTACGAGGGTGCGCTAAATATTGTTATTGGTGATGAAAAACATAGTGTGGAAACCAGAGAGTTAGCGAGTTTGACGCAGGGAAATTCCGTACGATTTGAAGCGAGTGAAACGACACGCTTTATTTTTGTTGCAGGAAAACCACTGAACGAACCGGTAGCGCGCTATGGGCCTTTTGTAATGAATACCCAAGCAGAAATCAGGCAGGCGGTTGATGATTTTCAGGCGGGAAGGTTCTGATGGTTTGCAGCCCGGGTCATGGCTCTATCTGACCAGGGGTGGGCTGCGATTCTCTCTATAAAAAAAACAAAAAAATCACGAGGCCACGAAGATAAACTCGTAGGAGCGCTCACGAGCGCGAAAACCTGCGACAGATTTTTAGAAATAATGCGGACAAAAATCATTTTAATTATCCAGGAATAATTATGCATGCATTTCCCGGGTCAGATAAAGCCATGACCCGGGCTACGCCGCTACGTCGCCCGCAAGCGGCCTCCTACGGTTTTACACATAAGCCGGTGCGCCGTACATTAACCTCTCGTCAACGTCACCAGCAAAGCTTTCGCTGTCCGAACACGCGACGCGGCATCGGGTAATTCAAGCTTAATGCGTAACTTATCGCCACCTTCCATCGCATAAATTTTCGGCTGAGATTGAATCATCCGAATCACCGACATCGGGTCGATGCTGGGCTGTGCATTGAAATGAATGCGGCCACCGTTTGGCCCAAGCTCGAGTTTGCGAATGCCCAGCGGCGTGGCTTCAAGCTTAATTTCTGCAGTCGCGAATAATTGTTTAGTCGGGTCGGGCAGAATGCCGAAGCGATCAATCATTTCAACCTGCAATTCTTTTAGTTGGTCGCTGTCGCGGGCCGATGCAATTCGCTTATAGAGCGTGAGGCGTGCATGGACGTCGGGCAGATAATCATCCGGAATCAATGCCGGAATATGCAATTCAACGTCACTGCCAAAACGTGTGCTTGGGTCGAGGTCGGGAATTTTTCCCGAGCGAATCGACTTGACTGCCCGTTCCAATAATTCGGTATAAAGCGAGAAACCGATTTCGGCCATTTGACCCGATTGATCTTCGCCCAGTAACTCACCGGCACCCCGAATTTCCAGATCGTGGGTGGCCAGGGTAAAACCGGCGCCCAGTTCTTCCATCGAGGCCAATGCCTCAAGCCGTTTATTAGCATCGCTGGTCATCGATTTTTTATGCGGAACAATTAAGTACGCATAAGCACGATGATGCGAGCGGCCAACGCGACCACGTAATTGATGTAATTGTGACAAGCCAAAACGATCAGCACGATTAATAATCATGGTGTTTGCGCTTGGAATATCGATACCCGATTCAATAATGGTCGTGCAGACCAGAACATTAAAGCGCTGGCGATGGAAATCGAGCATGACTTGTTCCAGCTCGCGTTCCGGCATTTGTCCGTGTGCAATGCGAATACGTGCTTCGGGAACCAGCTCTTCAAGTTCGCGGGCTTTTCTTTCGATACTTTCGACTTCGTTATGCAGAAAATAAATTTGTCCGCCGCGTGCCAGTTCGCGTTGAAATGCCTCGCGTAATAAATTGGGATCCCATTGTGCGATAAAGGTTTTTACCGCGAGTCGATGAGCCGGTGGAGTCGCAATAATCGATAGCTCACGCAAGCCGCTCATCGCCATGTTTAATGTGCGTGGAATAGGCGTTGCGGTTAGCGTCAATAAATGCACTTCGGCTCGCAGCGCTTTCAGCGCTTCTTTTTGACGGACACCGAAGCGCTGTTCTTCATCGACAATGACCAATCCCAAATCCTTGAACTTAACATCCGGCTGCAGCAAACGATGGGTTCCGACAATAACGTCGATTTTACCTTCTGCCACCTGTGCCAATGCGGCCTTGATTTCTTTTGTGGATTTGAAACGCGACAATACTTCTACGCGCAGTGGCCAATCGGCATAACGATCGCGAAAATTTCGGTAATGCTGTTCTGCCAATAATGTAGTAGGCACTAAAATGGCGACCTGTTTGCCAGCAGTGGCAGCGACAAAAGCGGCGCGTACTGCTACTTCGGTTTTACCAAAACCGACATCGCCGCAGACCACGCGGTCCATCGGCGTGGCTTTGTCCATATCGGCAATCACCGCTTCAATGGCGTTGAATTGATCGGGGGTTTCTTCAAACGGAAAAGTCGCCGCGAAAGGCTCATATAAACTACGATCGATGGGTAGAGCCATGCCTTGACGGGCATGGCGACGGGCCTGGATTTCCAGTAATTCGGCAGCAACGTCACGTACTTTTTCTGCTGCTTTACGCTTCGCTTTCTCCCAAGCTTCGCCGCCCAGTGAATGCAGGGGCGCATGATCGGCAGACGCGCCAGAGTAGCGACTCACTAATTGCAGTTGCGATACCGGTACATACAATTTGTCGCCTTTGGCATAGGTAATGCAAAGGTATTCGCCAGTAATGCCACCGCTATCGAGCGAGATCAAGCCCTGGTAGCGACCCACGCCATGGTCTTCATGCACGATCGGCGCGCCGACGGCTATTTCACCAAGATCACGAATAATACTTTCCGGATCACGACCCACACGTTTGCGACGACGGGATTGTTCTGCGCGTTCCGGGAATAATTGACGCTCGGTTAATACCGTGAGCATCGGTGAATCAATCGCAAAACCGGCTTCAAAAGTCGCCACGGTGATGCTTAATTTATTTTCGCTGTCTTTTAAGAATGCGGGCCAATCGCTTACCTGGTGAAACGGCAAATTAGCAGCATTCAATAATTCTATTAATGCCTCGCGACGTCCCGCAGAGTCTGCCGCTAATAAAACGCGACCGGGATAATTATCCAAGAAAGAATGCAGGGCCGCACCGGGCACTTCATTCTTTATTGTCCATGGCAGACTTGGCACCACTTGCTCGGCGATGGCAATCGCTTTTGGATATTGCGGATGCAACTCGCCACAGATTTCAATGCGAAGCCGCTGATTGCATTGCGCACGTAATTCATCAGGGCTCAGGAATAATTGTGCAGGCGATAAAATAGGGCGCTCAACATCGTGACGGCGTTGTTCCCAGCGCTCGGTGGTTTGTTGCCAGAAATTCTCGGAAGAGGTTTCAACGCCAACGCCGGAAATAATCAGGCTGTTATTGGGAAGATGGTCAAACAGGCTGGCTGTTTGGTCGAAAAATAAAGGCAGATAATATTCGATACCGTTTGGCGCCACGCCTTCTTTTAAATCCTGATAAATCGTGCAGCGGCGCGCATCGAATTCAAATTGCTCGCTTAAATTTTGCCGCGCTTTCTTGGTGCCTTCAGCATCTAGTGGAAATTCGCGAGCAGGCAATAGACGAACGCTTTCTACCGGATGGTCCGAACGCTGGGTTTCAGGATCAAAACTGCGTAGTGAATCAATTTCATCATCGAATAATTCGATCCGGTACGGCACGTCGGAACCCATCGGATAAAGATCCAACAATGCGCCGCGCACGGCAAAATCACCGGGGTCATTAACTTGAGGCACATGCCGATAACCGTTGGCTTCAAGGCGGCGCTTTTCCTGATCAAGATCGAGTTTTTGGCCTTTGTGCAAATCGAGCACATTGCCGGCAATCCAGGCCGGTGGCGACACCCGCTGCATCAGCGATGCGACTGGCACAACCAGAATGCCGCGCTTGATCGATGGCAGGCGATACAGTGCCGCAATGCGTTGCGAAACAATGTCCGGGTGCGGACTGAATAAATCGTAAGGCAGGGTTTCCCAATCCGGGAAATGCAGCAGTGGGAAATCACCGGCAACAATCCGCAGATCATTTTCAAGCGCGCTTGCGCTGTGAGTGTCACGCGTAATGGCGAGTATCAAGCCATCATGTTGACGGGCCGCTTGTGAAATCGCCAGCGCCATTGCGCTAGGACTATGCGGTGCGCGCCAATAGGAACGCTGTTGACCCGCGCGAGGAAAGGGCGGGCAAGGAAGATTGGAATCAGAAGTCATTCAACTATTTTAACTGAAAACGATTGATGTGTAGGGTGGGCATTGCCCACCATTTTCGACATCGCATAAATACCAAAGGTGGGCGGTGCCCACCCTACAAAATCGTCAACACAATCCGCGTAATACCCGGTGTGGTATGCCGTGATTCGCGAACAAAGCCCAAACTTTCGGCCAGTTTCAACATGGCTTGATTATCGTCAAGTACATCGCCCCATATATGTCTGACGTGATGATGTTTGCACCATTCAATCAATCGCCGCATTAAAATTTTACCCAAGCCTTGTCCGCTGACAAAATGGCTGACCAAAATACCGAACTCGGCCCTACCGCCATTATCATCGATCGATAATCTTGCGACTGCGCCAACCAATGCCGCACCTGGTTCAAAAGCTTCAGCGGCTACCATCACAAAATCGGTTTCCGGATTTGGCTGCGTCAGGCGCATTAAATAATCATCGCTGAGTGCTTTGATCGGATGCAAAAAACGCTTGCGAATTTCATCTTCGTGCAATAAATGAAAAGTGCCTGCAATGGGCAATGCATCGGCGGCTTGAATGGGGCGAATCCAGAGGGTGCGGCCATCGCGCAGGTGAATAGTTTCCTGTCGCTGTGACTTTTTTTGAGCTTGTGTGTCTTTTTTTAACATGGCCTAGCTTGCCACGAAAATATCAAGAAGATGCTCTAAATATCTCAAGAAATCAAAGCTATGTGAATGTTTTGTGGCTATTTCTGAATTGCTTGTTCATGCACTATCGGCATCGACTATTGGTTTTCTTTTTTAAGCCATTGAAATGCCGAGCTAGCGCCTTTTTCACCTAATAAGCGAGCTAGCACGGGCAACACGGGCTGTATGGCTTCATCACAATGCCAAGGCGGATTAATGATCAGCATGCCGCTGCCGTTCAGTCGTAGTGGCGAGTCGTCGGGCCTGATTAATACTTCTGCGACAAAAGCAGATTTTATTGGCAGTGCCGTTATTTTGCGAAAAAACGATTGCAAACTTTTGCGTTGCTTGATCGGATACCACACCGCATACATGCCATTCGACCAGCGCTGCAAACCTTCTTGCAGCGCTTTCAAAATAGCATCGTATTCTGCTTCTTGCGTTTCATACGGTGGATCAATTAATACCAGGCCGCGTTTTTCCTTGAAGGGTAATTTGGCTTTAATGGCTGCGTAGCCATCGCGCCCCACAATGCTCACGCGAGTATCGCCAGCAAATAAAGCTTTCAATGGTTGTGCTTCTTCATGCTGAAACTCGCAGCACATGAGACGGTCTTGTTCGCGCATGGCTTGAGCGATGAGTAAGGGCGAGCCGGGATACACCAATAGGCCACCCACCGGATTGTCTGCGGCCACCGCATGCAGATAATGTTTAACGGCCGCTGGCAGGCCATGCACGCCAATAAGTTGATAAATTCCGCCGCGCGCTTCGCCGGTTTTTTCGGCCTGTTCGCTCTGCATATAGTAACGGCCACGACCGGCATGGGTGTCCAGCACGCAAAAGCCGGTGTCCTTGCGCTTTAATGCCTCAACCAGCTGTAGCAAAACAATGTGCTTGAGCACATCGGCGTGGTTGCCCGCATGGAAGCCGTGTTGATAATTCATGGCCTATCTTACTGCATCTTGGCCGCCAGCTTTGTTATTCTTTAGGCATCTTTACCACGACATATCAGGGCGGCTTATGAAACGACTTTTTCGCTGGAGTTTTCGCACGCTTTTGGCATTGCTGCTTTTGCTTATTTTATTCGTGCTGCATTCCATTTATTTCAAGCCTTTGCATATTCGCATTTTTTTCGAGCGGGTATTCATTGAATATGCTTTTGCCGATCCGCAGCTAATGTCCAGTTTGCGCATGCTGCCTTCATGGATGGATTGGTATAGCGACGACTTGACTGACCTTTCTCTGGCGCAGGAAGAAAAACTGAATAAAAAATTATTGAATGATCTTGCCACCCTTCATAGTTATGACCGCGCCTCGCTTAGTGCCGAGAATCAGTTTAATTACGACATGCTGGACTATTTTCTTACCGTGAATGTGGAAGGCCAGAAATTCCAGTATCACAATTATCCTCTCAATCAATTATTCGGCTTGCAAGGCGAACTGCCGACTTTTCTGGCAACCCAGCATCCAATAAACAACCAGACCGATGCCGAAAACTATATTGCCCGCTTGAACAAGATTCCGCTGGCCTTTGCACAGGCACAGGAAGGCCTGGATAAACGCGAAGCGCTGAAAATCATTCCGCCACAATTCGTGATTGAAAAAGTTCTACTACAAATGCGTGAATTTGCCGGAGCTCCGACCCGTAAAAATATTCTTTACACCTCACTCGAAGAAAAATTGAAAAAAGTACCAGATACTGAAATAACGCCAGAGCAACGTACAAAAATTCTTGCCGATACCGAAACCAGTATCCAGAAAAATGTGATTCCGGCGTATCAAAAATTTATTGCCTATTATGAGAAATTATTACCGAAGGCCAATGGAAATAACGGCGTATGGGCTTTGCCAGACGGCGATGCCTACTATCAATGGGCCATCAAGCAAAACACCACGACCAATATGACCGCCGACCAGGTGCATCAATTAGGTTTAAGCGAGGTGGCGCGTATTGAAGCCGAGATGAATGTGATTCTGAGAGCCGAAGGTTTGACCGAAGGCACTGTCGGAGCGCGTATTGATGAAATCTCCAAACGTCCCGATCAGCTCTATGCCGACAATGATGCCGGTCGTGCACAGATCATTACGGATTTTCAAACCATCATTGATGATATTGATAAAGGACTTGCTCCTTCTTTCAATGTGCGACCCAAACAGGGTGTAAAAGTAGAACGTATTCCCGAGTTCAAGCAAAAAACTTCGCCGGGTGCGTATTACCAGGCACCGGCATTCGATGGTTCGCGGCCGGGTATTTTTTACATCAATTTGCGCACGACCGGAGAAGTGGCGAAGTTTGGCATGCGTACCTTGGCTTATCACGAGGCTATTCCGGGCCATCATTTTCAAATTACCATTCAACAGGAATTAAGCGGCGTACCGATGTTCCGAAAACTTTTACCGTTCACGGCTTACGCAGAAGGTTGGGCACTTTATAGTGAACGCCTGGCCTGGGAAATTGGCTACGAAAAACAGCCGCTCGATAATTTAGGCCGC
>JAYSXB010000158.1:0-4107 GCA_043717775.1 Arenimonas sp. | reverse complement strand
TACCCGATGAAGTCACGAGGCCGAGACTATAATTTTCAGCATAACCGGCTTGACGCAAGGCCGGGTACAACAAGGCACCAACAGCCACAATAGTCATGCCGGAAGCACCGGTAAATGCCGTAAAAAAAGCGCAGGCGACAACGGCGACAATGGCCAAGCCACCCGGCATCCAGCCAAGCAGTGCGTTTGATAATCGCACCAGTCGCTTCGGTGCCCCGCTTTCGCCGAGCAAATAACCGGCTAGCGTAAATAGCGGGATGGCGATCAACCCCGACATATCGCCGAGCTGATAATAATTGATAGCCACCACAATCAAATCCGCGCCGGCATAGTGGAAGCCGATAAACGCTACCGCTGCGATAACCGCAAACAATGGCATACCCATTGCAGCTAGCAGCAGAACAATAAGTAAGGCCCAAATCATTGGTTCGGCTCTGCAGGCTTGCTGAAAGCAACGAAGACAAAACGCAGGCTAATCAAACCAAAGCCCAGCACGAACAGGCACATTGGCCACCAAGTCGGTATGTTGGCAATAAATACGCCAGGCGCTTCGCGCTCCAATTGCACCATGCCCCAGCCATACCATGTGAGCGCTGCGGTAATACCAGCGGCGGCCAATTGAGTGATTGTCCAGACAATTTGATGCCATTTTTTGGGCAACAATCTAGGCAGCGCATCTATTGCGATATGTTTTTTTTCACGTGTTGCGCTTAATGCGCCCAGCAATGCCAGCCACAGCACGCCTTGTCGGCTAACGGGTTCGGCCCAGATAAAACCGGTATCAAAAAAAACTCGCAGTACAATTTGTGCCACCGACATTAAAAGCAGCGCTGTCAAAAGCGCTGCCAATAAATACGTTTCAAATTGATGCAGAAACCGCTGGGCTTTTTGCAACACTTATTTCGCCCCTGATGCAGCCTTGCGCACCGCGTTCAACATTTCGCTCGATACGATTTTTTCTTTTTCGAGTTGCGAGGTTACCTGTGCACCAATCGCGCGCCAACGGGCATTTTCGGGAGCATCAAATTTAGTAATGACTAATCCCTGTTTTTTCATTGCTTCCAAAGCAGCGGTATCGTCGCGCTTGATATTGGCGTCCATGCGTTCCGCTGAAGCACCAAAGACTTTACTGACAATAAGCTGATCAGCCGGACTCAATTTTTGATAGGCCTTAATATCCAGAATCATAAAACCGACAACAAAGCTCATCGGCAAATCGACCATGCTGCGAACTTTTCCATGCCACTGCAGCGCGACTGCACCGCTCGGGGTATTGGCAACGGTATTCACCAAACCGGTTTGCAAACTGGTGAACACATCACCCAGCGGCAAGGGAATAGGCGTAATGCCGCCCTGTTTGAAAACACGTTCGGCTATAACGTCGTTTTGCGGAATCCATAATTTGACTGCATTCATTTCGGCGCGGGTGCGGATAGGCTTGGTGCCCATAACATAAGCAAAACCAATGCCCGACGCCCCGAGCATTTTGTAGCCTTTGGCTTCAAAACCTTTCGCTAATAACGGATCTACCTGCTTGCGCGTTTTATCTACCTGCGCCCAGTTATCAAACATGAAAGGCATGCTGTAAATCACGGAGTCTGGATACACCGACGCCAGTTCACTTGAGGTGAGCACACCGCCCTGCAATTGGCCTAAGCGCATTTTCCGCAACACCACCGCGTCGCTACCCATCACACCACCGGGAAAAAACTTCACCACAACCCGACCCTGGGTGCTGGTTTCAATTTCTTTTGCTGAAACGCGTAGTTCTTTCATCCATGAAGAACCATCGGGCGCCAAAGTGGCAATTTTTAATGCTTGTTGTGCCTGTGTTTGGCCCACCAAAGCGAGTGCAAATACAAAAGATAAAATTCGTTTCATAATTCCTCAAAAATAGTCTTTACCGCTAACAAGGAGTTGTTTGGCCTGGTCTTGCGCCAAGGTATTGATAAGAGTGTAGCCAATAGCCTTTGGGTTTGCGTTAATGACTTCATTGAGCAAGCGGTCGTGCAGTTCTTGATTAAACACCAAGCGCGCGTAGTACTGGGCTAAAGCGGTTTTGGCGTATAGATTTTTGCCATCCGAGATGGCTATGGCTTTCTCGAAATAAGCCCGCCCTACTTCCGGTTTGCCGCCCAAACCCTCTGGTCGCAATGAATTGATCACACCCAAATACACATAAGGCAAGCCGCGCTCGTGCTTCTCATCCAGGCTCACCACGCGCATTAACAGGGCCTCGACTTTCGGCAAATCGGCAATGGCGCCCCAGTCTTCGCTATTGCTTTGTAAATAACCGGCCCAGCTTGATGCCAGACCATACATCAAAGCGGTATTGCTATCGTGATTGACGGCAGTGATAAATGCGTCGATATCATTATCAAGTGCCGAACATAATTCAGTATCGCTTAAACAGACGGCCGCTTTTGCGTAGTCCAGCGATTTTTTCGACAAGCGCTTTGCACGGATGGCATCACCTTGGGTGAAATTACCGGCGTAGGCACCATTGAGCTGTGCCGCAGCCAGTAAAACCCCGGCATTCGATTTATCACCCGGTTTTTGTCCGGCAATCAAACCGTCCAGCAATAATAGATAGGCGGGTAATCCGTCTCTTACTGTCGCAGGGTCTTCGCTATTGAGTACGGCGCTGCCTAAATTCTGGGCGAAGGTATCGGTCGCTTTGCCAACGATAGTTGCGCAGCTGCTAAGAGCCAAAGCGACCAGTAATACCACTACGATTTTTTTCATGTCTTAGTCTCACATACCAAGATGACAAAATATTGTGATGAAACAATTCTTTACCCAACGCATATTTCAGCTATCAATCACCTGACTCGGCAGCTTCGAGCGTGTTTTGCATCAAAGTGGCGACTGTCATCGGCCCGACACCGCCGGGAACAGGCGTTATCCAACTCGCCCGTTCAAAAGCCGCTTCAAAGCCCACATCGCCCACCAAACGGCCATCGTCCATGCGATTAATGCCCACATCAATGACCACCGCGCCCGGCTTCACCCAATCACCGGGGATCAAACCTGGCTTACCGACCGCGACCACTAAAATATCGGCCTGTCTCACCTGTGTTTCTAATACGTCTTTTGGCGTGAATTTGTGACATGAAATTGTTGTGCAACCGGCAATCAGTAATTCCAGGGCCATCGGACGGCCCACATGGTTGCTGACACCCACAATAGTGGCGGTCGCTCCGCGAACCGGTTTATCGGTAAAGGCCAATAAAGTCGTGATGCCCCGAGGTGTACAAGGCCGCAAGCCAAATTGTCGCAAGACCAAATGCCCGACGTTTTCAGGATGAAAGCCGTCAACATCTTTGCGTGGGTCTATTCGATGAATTAGGTCACTGCCATCGCGGTTTCCCGGCAAGGGTAGCTGTAACAAGATGCCGTGGATTTTCGGATCTGCATTTAATTTATCGATCAACTGCGCAATTTTTTCGTCTGAAGTATCGGCAGGCAAATCATAATCGTAAGCCTTGATGCCTACTTTCTTGCAGGCTTTGCGTTTATTGCGAACATAAACCGCAGAGGCTGGGTCCTCGCCCACGAGCACTACTGCCAACCCTGGGCGTGCTTTCCCCGAAGCCACGCGCGCTTCAACACGCAGCGCGAGTTCATCCAATAAAGTATCGGCAATACCTTTGCCATCCAGAATTCGAGCACTCATTGTCGATCCAGCTTAGAATCAATGAGTATTATCCCTGATGCATGCCCCAACCCGCCACTTGGACATTATTATGAGTCGTACAGAACTCGAAGCCGCCGCATTCCGCCGTTTATTGGCGCATCTTGACAGTCGCAAAGACGTGCAAAATATCGACCTAATGATTCTGGCCGGCTTCTGCCGAAATTGCCTGGCCGATTGGTATCGCGAAGCTGCACAAGCGACAGGCTCGGAAATGAGCAAAGATCAAGCCCGCGAAATTATTTATGGCGAAGCTTTCAGCGAGTGGAAAGCCAAATATCAGCCAGAGGCAACGCCAGAACAATTGGCGGCGTTTGCTCAAGCCCAGATAGCGAATCATTAAACTCGTAGGAGCGGTGTAAGCCGCGAATGGCCTGCGATAATCTCTGTCGCAGGCCATTCGCGGCTTACAC
>JAYSXB010000157.1:0-4118 GCA_043717775.1 Arenimonas sp. | reverse complement strand
GCTCCACCGACCCGGGGACGATCGAACTCCCACCCCGGGTCGGTGGAGCGTGACCCGGGCTACATTATTTTCGTGTAGCTATATCCGCCGTCAAACTCCAGCCCAAAATATCCTGTGATATTTGTTGCAAGGCATTATCAAAAGCATTCATGACATCAGGAATTTTTTTACTGGTGGCAGGAATGCTGACTTGAAAACTTTTACTGGCAATAACGCGATTGCTTTTCAGTGATTGAATTTTGGCTTGCACCGATATTACAGCGGCTGCGCTGTGATCATTGTCTTGATAGACGGCTTCAAATTGTCGAATGTCGAGCAGCAAGAGCGCATCGCTGGCAGTATTATTATCGAGCCCGACAACGGCGGTAATTTTTCCGCTGTCGTTAAAAGTTTGGCTCAGGGTGCTCTGCAACAGGTCCGGCACGCTGTCGGACCAGCGTGCTGCCTCAAAAACTTGCAATGTATTATCCGAACGTCGAACGGCAATGCGAGTGGAGTCGAGAAATTCACTGCTATGTGGCGCATCGATACGAATCTGCCAGGTGACGGCCGTCCCGGAATTGGCAGACGGTGCGGACATGCGTGGTGTATAGACAGTAGTATTTTTCGAGCCGGCAGAGGAAAAACAACTCGGCAGACACAGAATCAATATTGCGGCCAAGATTAGATGAATAGAAGTTTTTTTCATGGCTTGAATTCTTTCGGTTGGTTGCGGCCTAAAACAAGACCGGCTGGGTTTTCATTGAGACGTGTGGATAGGCGATTCAAATCTTTAATCAAGGCGCGCAATTCACTTAAAGTGGGGCCGACTTGGGTCAAGCCTTGATTAGTGAAGGCATTAATTTGTTCACGATTTTCATCGACCAGGCCATTGGCACTGCTGCTGAGTTTTTCGAGTTGCGTCAGCGTTTTTTCCAACGATGCGACGACTTTAGGAAGTTCTTGAAACACCCCTTGATCAAGGCTGTCCATGCCTTTATCGAGTTTGCCCATCGCGCTGTCGGCTTTGGCCAAGGTGCTATCGAGTTTTGCGGCGGCGTTGCGAGCATCTGTCAGCAGTTTGGCAATATCTTGTTTTTGTCCGGCCACGGTGCCGGTAATTTGTTCCAGATTTTCAAGCGATTTGGAAACGCGAGTGACATTGGCATCGCTCAATACACGATTGATCCGAATCAAGACATCAGCAGCGGTGGTGGTGATGTCTTCAGTAGAATTTAATAGTTTTGAAATAGCAGATTCTTCGGCAAGAATAACCGGGATTTTTTCACTCGAACTGTCTCTCAATAAAGCACTGCTAGCCTTGCCGCCAGTGAATTGAATTTGTGCAACACCCGTCAAACCAACAAAGGCTAGCTTTGCCTTGGTATCGATTTTTACTGGAGTGTTTTCATCCACGCGAACGCGGGCAATAACTTTGCTCGGGTCTTTTCTGTCCAGACTGAGTTTGCGTACTTCGCCAACCGCAATGCCGTTGTACTGCACTAGGCTGCCTTTTGAAAGTCCGGTGACGGCTTCAACAAAGACCACATCGTATTCATTGAATTTCTGGTCAGAACCATATTTTGCCGCCCACAGTGCGAACATCACCGAAAATATGATGACCGCCAAAGTGAATGCACCGATTAGCACATGATTAGCACGGGTTTCCATATTATTTCTCCAGCAAATGTTGTGCGCTTTGTGCAGCGCGGCCGCGCGGGCCATGAAAATATTCCTGCACCCAGGGGTGGTCAAAATTTTCTACTTCTTTAATCGGCGCATTGATCAGTATTTTTTTATCGGCGATAACGGCCACACGATCGCAAATGGTGTAGAGCGTATCCAAATCATGGGTAATTAAAAAAACGGTAAGCCCAAGTGCTTGCTGTAGTGTACGAATTAACTGATCAAAACCGGCCGCGCCAATCGGGTCAAGACCGGCAGTGGGCTCGTCTAAAAATAATAATGCAGGGTCCAGCGCCAAGGCGCGTGCAATACCGGCACGTTTACGCATGCCGCCGGAAAGTTGTGATGGATATTTGCTGGAAGCTTCGTCTGATAAGCCCGATAATCGAATTTTCAGCATGCAAAGTTCGTGTACTAATTTATCGGGCAGTTCACCGTAATGTTCTTTCAATGGTACGGCGACGTTTTCTTCGACGGTGAGTGATGAGAACAAAGCACCATTCTGATACAGCACGCCGGTGTTGGTTTCAATTTTATGGCGCGCTTTAGTGTCTTCTGAATACACATCCAAACCAAACACTTCGATATGGCCCGCCTGCGGTCGCCGTAGTGCCAGAATGGCCCGCATCAATACCGATTTTCCGGCACCCGAGCCACCGACCACGCCGATAATTTCTCCGCGTTTTACATCAAGGTCCAGATTGTCGTGTACGACTTGTTCGCCGAAGGTGTTGCGAAGGCCGCGTACCGAGATAACGATATCGTCAGAAGGGCTTGGATTGATTGATGCGCTCACCAATCCATCTCCATAAAAAACAAGGCAGCCAAGGCATCAATCAAGATCACCAGTGAGATTGTTTGAACAACACTTGAAGTGGTGCGCTCACCGACGGATTCTGCCGTGCCCTGCACTTGAAAACCTTCTAGACAGCCGATTAGTGCAATGATGACGGCGAATATTGGCGCTTTGGAAATGCCGACCCAAAAATGTGTAATTGAAATCGAGTCATGCAAACGCACGGTAAATAATTCCGGCGAAATATCCAGGCTTGCATAGCAAACCGCCATGCCGCCCGCTAGCCCGGCCATCATGGCAAGAAAAGTGAGCAGCGGTAGCATAAGTACCAATGCAAATAAACGCGGCAACACCAGTAATTCGATGGGGTCTAAACCGAGCGTGCGAATAGCATCAATTTCTTCGCCGCTTTGCATCGCGCCGATTTGTGCGGTGAACGCACTCGCGGTGCGACCGGCTAAAAGTATGGCGGTAAGCAATACGGCAAATTCGCGTAGAAATGCAATGCCGACCAATTCGACCACATAGACTTCGGCACCAAATTCTTTTAATACCGTTGAGCCAAGAAAGGCAATGACCGCGCCCACCATAAAACTCAGTAGTAAAACCAAGGGCACCGCATCAACACCGACTTGTTCCATATGATGGAATGTCGACGTCACCCGAAACCGGCGAGGCTGAAAAAGCGTTTTAATTCCGGTTTGAATAGCCAAGCCGCCAAAGCCGACCAAGGCGAGAGTTTCCTTGGCATAATCTTCCATCGCAAAACCTAGGCGCTCGAGCATTTTACGAAAGCCATAATCTTTTTTGCGTGCGACCGGCGGCGTTTCGCATAATTGCCGCACGGCATTCATCATGGCTTGATGTTCGGGCCGCACGTCAATTTCCTTAAGTGCCAAACCAGTACGCGTTGCTAATTGCGATAAGAGCATGGCGCCGGTGGAGTCGAGTCGTACAATTTCGCGACCATCAATATCTTTGACTTGCGAGGGTGCTGTTTCGAGCAAGGCAATACAGGCCTGCGCGGTTTGCAGCGTCCACTCACCGGTCGCATTAATAATGTCCGGATCGTCGCGGTGCGGGCCAATTTGGGGTTCGGTACTTATCATCTTGCCCACAGCATGAACGAAACTCCGCTTAAGGTCAGCCCCACCCCGATCAGTCCGCGTCGGGTCAGTGGCTCTTTCAACCAAAGCCATGCCAATAAGAGGATAAATACCGAGGCGGTTTCGTTAAGAATAGCCGCGACCGAGGCCGAGGTAAATTTATACCCGGCCAGCCAAAACACCATGGCGACAAACTGCCCCACGAAGGCGGCGGCAATCAAACGCCGCCAATGCAAGCCTTTTGGTGCTTTGAGCAAGGCGAATTCTTGGCGAAACCCGGCAATCAGCACCATGCCCAAAATAGCGCCGAGCATGCGCAAGCCAGTGACCCAGAGTAGGGGTTGCGATTCCAGAACCGGTTTCACCAACACAATCGAAATGGCCATAAGCCCGATCGATAACAAACCCAGCAGCAGACCTCTGCGAAAATCATGCGCCGGTTTGGCGGCTTCTTTTGCCGTTGGTTTAGAGGCGAGAAATACACCGGTACTGACCAAGGCAAAGCCGCACCACTGCAAGGCATTCAAGCGATCACCCAGAAAAATAAAACT
>JAYSXB010000156.1:0-4126 GCA_043717775.1 Arenimonas sp. | reverse complement strand
CGCACCATTTCCAACATTTATCATATCGTATCAGAATTCACATCCGGCACGGTGCGCCGGGGCGCACCCTATGCTTTTTCTGCCATTTTCTTGGCTTTCTCGATGGCTTCATCGATACCGCCAACCATGTAGAAAGCCTGTTCCGGCAAATGGTCACATTCGCCATCGCAGATCATTTTGAAGCCGCGAATGGTGTCTTTCAATGTCACATACTTGCCAGGCGAGCCGGTGAAAACTTCGGCCACATGGAAAGGCTGCGAGAAAAAGCGTTCGATTTTACGGGCGCGCGATACGGCTTGACGATCTTCTTCCGACAATTCGTCCATACCCAGAATTGCGATGATGTCTTTCAATTCCTTGTATTTTTGCAGCGTGGCTTGCACGCGACGTGCGGTGTCGTAGTGTTCGTGGCCGATCACGTTTGGATCGAGCTGACGCGAGGTTGAATCGAGTGGATCGACCGCAGGGTAAATACCCAAGGACGCGATGTTACGCGACAACACCACGGTCGCGTCCAAGTGGGCGAAGGTGGTAGCAGGCGATGGATCGGTCAAGTCATCGGCAGGCACGTAAACGGCCTGAATTGAAGTGATCGAACCGGATTTTGTTGAAGTAATACGTTCTTGCAGCACGCCCATTTCTTCGGCGAGCGTTGGTTGATAACCCACGGCCGATGGCATACGACCCAGCAATGCCGACACTTCAGTACCGGCCAGGGTGTAACGGTAAATATTATCGACGAACAATAAAACGTCTTTACCTTTACCGGAGGCATCTTTTTCGTCACGGAAATATTCCGCCATCGTCAGGCCGGTCAGCGCAACGCGCAGACGGTTGCCTGGCGGCTCATTCATTTGACCGTACACCATCGCCACTTTATCAAGCACGTTGGAGTCTTTCATTTCGTGATAGAAATCGTTGCCTTCGCGGGTACGTTCACCCACGCCAGCGAACACTGACAAACCAGCATGCGCTTTGGCGATGTTGTTGATCAGTTCCATCATATTGACGGTCTTGCCGACGCCGGCGCCGCCGAACAGGCCGACTTTGCCGCCCTTCGCGAACGGACACATCAAGTCAATCACCTTGATGCCGGTTTCAAGCAACTCATTGGCCGAAGACTGGTCTTCGTATGATGGCGCAAGACGATGGATTTCCCAATGATCTTTGGTAACGACCGGGCCAGCTTCGTCAATCGGGTTGCCGAGCACGTCCATGATGCGACCGAGCGTACCCATACCGACTGGCACGGAAATGCCTTTACCGGTATTGGTCGCCATCAGGTTGCGTTTCAGGCCGTCGGTAGAACCCAGTGCAATGCAACGCACAACGCCGTCGCCGAGTTGTTGCTGCACTTCGAGTGTTATCTCGGTGCCGCCAACTTTCAACGCGTCATACACTTTTGGCACTTCATCGCGATTGAACTCAACGTCCACCACCGCGCCGATGATTTGTACAATCTTGCCCTGGCTCATTTTTGTATCCTCAAATAAATCGATTTGTTTTTTCACGCTATTTTTTCTGCCGCTAAAATTCTTTTTTGTGTAGGAGCGCCTTTAGGCGCGAACGCTTTTAAAAACCTGTCGCGCCTAAAGGCGCTCCTACGTAAATCTATACCGCTGCCGCGCCGCCGACGATTTCAGAAATTTCCTGAGTAATCGCCGCCTGACGCGCTTTGTTGTAAATCAATTGCAATGTTTCAATCAGCTTGCTGGCGTTATCGGATGCCGATTTCATGGCGACCATGCGAGCTGCCTGTTCCGACGCCAGATTTTCCAACACCGCTTGATACACCAGGGATTCGACATAACGGGTCATCACGTGATCCAGCACCGTTTCGGCGTTGGGTTCATAGATATAATCCCAATCGTGTTTGCTTTGCAGGCTTTCTGATGGCGGCAATGGTAATAACTGATCTTGTGTCGGCTTTTGCGTCATGGTGTTGACGAAATCGCTGTAGTTCAGGAACACACGATCGAGTTTGCCGGCTGCGAACGCATCCAGCATGACTTTGATTACGCCAACCAATTTTTCGAGTTGCGGTTTTTCACCCAGATGCGTAACCGTGCCGGTGATATTGACTTTCAAGCGACGGAAAAAAGTCGCCGCTTTCTGGCCAACGCATACCACATCAATTTCAACGCCCTTAGTCTGCCATTCACGCATATCGGCAAGAATACGACGGAACATTTGCGAATTCAGACCGCCGCATAAACCGCGATCGGTTGAAATAACGATATAGCCAACGCGTTTGATATCGGAACGATCAACCATGAACGGATGCGTGTATTCCGAATTGGCTTTCGCAATATGACCAATCATTTGCGTCATCAAGCGCGCATAAGGTCGCGATGCCTTCATGCGTTCCTGGGCTTTACGAATTTTTGAAGCCGAGACCATTTCGAGTGCGCGCGTCACCTTGCGGGTGTTCTGCACACTCTTGATCTTGGTTTTAATTTCTCTGCCGCCTGCCATAAATTTTCTCGTATAGGGTGCGTTTCTAACGCACCTTGTGAAAACTCAATCTGTATAAGATGCGTTAGAAACGCACCCTATGTTTTTACCAAGTACCGGTGGTCTTGAATTCGGAAATAATTTTCTTGAATTCCGCTTCGATGTCTTTGTCCCATGCGCCGGTTTCGATGATCTTCTTTTGCAGATCGCCGTAACTATTGGCCATATGGGCATGCAAGCCAGCTTCGAAGGACTGGATTTGGTTCAATGCCACGTCGTCCATATTGCCTTCATTGACGGCATAGATCGACAATGCCATTTGTGCGGTAGACATAGGGGCGTATTGCTTTTGTTTCATCAATTCGGTCACGCGTTGACCGCGTTCCAATTGTTTGCGGGTAGCTTCGTCAAGATCGGAGGCGAACTGGGCAAACGCTGCCAATTCACGGTACTGCGCGAGCGAGATACGAATGCCGCCCGACAGTTTTTTCATGATATTGGTTTGTGCTGCACCGCCGACGCGCGACACCGAAATGCCGGCATTCACCGCAGGACGGATACCGGCGTTGAACAGATCGGTTTCCAGAAAGATTTGACCGTCGGTAATCGAAATCACGTTGGTGGGGACGAACGCGGAAACGTCACCGGCCTGGGTTTCAATGATCGGCAATGCGGTCAACGAACCGGTCTTGCCTTTGACGGCACCATTCGTGAATTTTTCTACGTATTCTTCGTTAACGCGAGCTGCACGTTCCAATAAGCGTGAATGCAAATAGAACACGTCGCCGGGATATGCTTCACGACCTGGTGGACGACGCAACAGCAAGGAAATTTGACGATAGGCCACGGCTTGCTTGGACAGATCGTCATAAACGATCAATGCATCTTCGCCGCGATCACGGAAGTATTCGCCCATGGTGCAGCCGGAATAGGCACTGATGTATTGCATGGCGGCAGACTCGGAAGCGGTCGCAGCAACCACAATGGTATGCGCCAGTGCGCCGTTGTCTTCGAGCTTGCGCACGACGTTGGCAACGGTCGATGCTTTCTGGCCAATGGCAACATAGACGCATTTAACGCCGGTGCCTTTTTGGTTGATGATGGCATCGATGGCCATGGCGGTTTTACCGGTTTGACGATCGCCGATGATCAGTTCGCGTTGCCCGCGGCCGACGGGAATCATGGCATCGACCGACTTGTAACCGGTTTGAATCGGTTGCGATACCGACTTACGCCAGATCACGCCCGGTGCTACTTTTTCAACTGGCGCCGAGGTGGTCGCATTGAGCGGACCTTTACCATCGATTGGCTCACCGAGTGCGTTCAATACGCGGCCAAGTAATTCAGGGCCGGTCGGCACTTCCAAAATACGGCCAGTGGTTTTTGCAACATCGCCTTCGCGAATGTTTTTGTAATCACCCAGCACGACCGAACCAACCGAGTCGCGCTCAAGATTCAGAGCAAGCGCAAAGGTGTTGTTCGGCAATTCAATCATTTCGCCTTGCATCACATCGGCCAGGCCGTGGATACGCACGATACCGTCGGAGACGGAAGTGACAGTGCCTTCATTACGCGCTTCGGCGGCCAGTTTGACCTTTTCGATGCGGGTCTTGATCAGTTCGCTGATTTCGGACGGATTGAGCGTTTGCATGGGTGAGTCCTCAGCCGGTGT
>JAYSXB010000155.1:0-4134 GCA_043717775.1 Arenimonas sp. | reverse complement strand
GATTTAGATGCTGCTTCGTTGATGTTCCTAGATCCCGACTTTCGTCGGGAAGACGTACAATTTTATTGCAATAGTGATTTGAAATCTGAATATGAAATCCGGAGAACTGCAATGAGTGATGAAGAAAAACCAACAGGCAGTTCTCTGTATCGCGGCCCATCGGGTGACAAGCGTGATAAACGCGAACGTACGCGTGACCGCGAAAATGCCAACGCAAATGCTCATCCGAATCAGGGGCGTCCCTATCAAAGCGAGCGCCCGGCTCCACGAGCACGCGACGACTATCATCCGCCGCAACGTCACGAGCGCCCTCGTGACGAATACAGCACGCCACGTCGTGAATCCAATGTCGAATCGCACGAGCAGGAAAGCAGCGGGCTACGCTCAGCGCGTGAATTCAGGCTCTATGGCGTCAATGCCTGTCTGGCGAATTTTGCCAAGCGCCCCGAAGCATTGAGAAAAGTGTATTTGCTCGAAGCCCGCATACCGCAATTCAAGGCTGTGCTCGCCCATTGCGTACAAAATAAACTGGGCTATCGAGTTGTCGAAGAACAGGACCTGGCCAAGCTCACCAGCAGCGCCCATCACGAAGGTATTTGTTTTGATGTGTTGCCTGCTGCCGAAGAAAATTTATCGAACTGGCTGCAACATTTACCCGCCGGCCCCTGCGTTGCCATCTGGCTCGACGGTGTCGGCAACCCGCATAATCTCGGCGCAATTTTACGCAGCGCCGCGCATTTTGGTGTTGCCGCCGTGCTCTTGCCGAAAACCGATGCCATCGGTTTATCTGGCGCCGCCGCACGTGTTGCCGAAGGCGGCGCAGAACAAGTGGCCATCGTGCGTTTAGCCAGCAGCGAAAATTCCATCACCCAATTAAAATCGGCCGGCTTTCAACTGGCCGCTACCGTTGTGCGTGGCGGACAATCTTTATACAAAACAAAATTGCCGGCACGTTTAATTTTGGTCATGGGCGCAGAACAAATGGGCGTCGATAAACAACTCAGCGCAATCGCCGACCTACAAATCGGCATCCCCGGCACCGGCCATGTCGAAAGCCTGAATGTCTCCGCCGCCACCGCCGTGATATTAAGCGAATGGAAACGTCAGCAGTCGTAATTCGTTTTTGTTTTCGTAGGAGCGCCTTCAGGCGCGAATGGCCTGCGACAATAATAAAACTCTCGTAGCCCGGGTCATGGCTTCATCTGACCCGGGATGGCCTGCGACATTGCCTGCTACTCACGACTTTTAATACTCGAAACATCGATAGATTGAAAGAATAGCTTTCCATCATCACCAACCCGGGTCTGGTGAAGCTATGACCCGGGCTACGCTAAAGAGACACCTCCACCGAATCATCTGATTCTGTTTCGACATTCCCCTCGGGCTCGATAATTTTCTGTTGCAAATAGCCATACCATTCGCTTTCTATTCGTTCCACCGGTCCGATAAGTCTTTCAAAATTTTCAAGTGAACCGCCTTCGCTTATCAATTGCTTGTAACGCTCGGCATAAAATCCATTTTTATAATGAAACAGAAAATGCGTGAAGCTCCAGTATTCCATATAGTACAAATTGACATGTTTGTTGATGTCAGGGCCGTCGTTTCCAGTAATGATTGCGCGTAGTGGAATCATTTTCCCCTTGCCGATATCAGCTTGAAAATTTCCGCTAAAATCGAGACTGGAAAGCCACCAGATCGGATAAGTATTTTTGTCGATATTCCCCGGCAGCAACACGCCATGTTCAATCTTGCTAGTGCCGAAATAGGTAGCCAGTCCTTCATTAATCCATTTCGGTATTTTGAAGTGCGCCAGTTCATTATTTAGCTGATGTGTAGCTTCATGGATCATCCAGTGATAAGGATTCGCTTGCTCGTCGGAATAGTATGCATAGCAGACTGGCGCGAGATAATAAGCTTCTGCCCAAGCGCTACTTCTGTTGTAGATAGTGAATTGTTTTCTATCCTTGTAAAGCATCAGCTTTAGTTTTTCCGGATTCTTATTATCTTGAAGCCTTTCTTTAAAGAAATCACCATAGGCCATATACAAGCTTTCTACGGCGGTCGAGACGAGTGCTGTTTGTTCCGGTGTTGCGGTGGAAGAAATGAGGTAATGCGAGGTTTCGGATTTTCCCCCGATGGCAAGCAATTTTTGCAACTTTACATCGGCATTGTTTTTGCTTTGTTTAATGCCGTAGCCATGTGTTTGTAGCCAGTAATTTCGACCGAAATAAGCGGCCATAAAAATCATAATGGCCAGCAGAATTTTTAGCTTGATTGTCATGGCCGGTGTGCTGTTCTTTATGAAGTGGCTTAATTAAATCAGTAATGTCTATTCTTGTCGCAGGTCGTTCGCGCCTTACAGCGCTCCTACGCATGGGTGCGCCGATGCTTATTTCTTCTCTTCAACTTTCTGTGGCACCGTGCCGAAATCCATTTTGCTCTCTGCTGCTAAATAAGCAAATGCGGCATACGCCGCGACTTGTTGGTCGAGGGCTTTTTCATCGACTTTGTCGAAGGTGTCGTTGGCGGTGTGGTGCAGGTCAAAATAATCACTGCCGTCTTGTTGCAATTCAGCCCAAGGCATTCCGAGCGCGACGATAGGGCCGATGTCTGGGCCGGCGCCGCCTTTGCCTTTTTCTGTAACGATGCCCAGCGGTGCGAGTACGCTACCGATTTGCTCGATCAATGGCCAAACATTATCAGCAACACCAGCGCTAATTTCATAAATACGTCCGGCACCAAAATCGCTTTCAGCGCCGATTTGGTGATTGGCCACATTGTCTTTATTGGCTTCTGCATAGGCCTTGCCGCCGTATAGACCCTGCTCTTCATTGGCGAATGCAATCACGCGAATACTGCGGCGCGGTGCTTGTTTCATTTGGCCGATCAATGCGCCTGCTGCCATCGTGATACTGACGCCAGCTCCATCATCAATGGCACCGGTGCCCAAATCCCAGGAATCTAGATGGCCACCGATAACGACAAATTCATTCGGTTTTTCGCGGCCACGAATTTCACCGATAACATTGTGGGAAGTGTAGGTGCCGGTAAAACCTGCCGCGATGTCCAGGCGCAAAGTGACCGGTTTGCCGCGCTTCAACATATTTTCAAGCAGGGTGGCGTCGGGTACTGAAAGTGCTGCGGCCGGAATTTTTTTGACGGCGGCATCGTAACGCATAGTGCCGGTGTGTGGCAGACGATTGCTGTCGGTACCGACCGAGCGAATAACAATCGCAAGTGCGCCTTTTTTCGCTGCTTCAATGGCGCCACCACTGCGACCTGCTACAACGGGGCCATAACCCGAGCCGTCTTTATGGCGCTCCATGCGTTTATTGATGAAGGCAATTTTTCCGTTCAAGCTATTTTCCGGCGCGGCTTTCAAGGCGTCCAGACTGGCAAATTCGACCACTTCGCCATCGAGTGCTTTGCCATCGGTGCCAATGCTGCCGCCGAGCGCGGTAATCGATAATTTCTGTGGAAATGGTGATAGTACTTCGGCTTTTTCATGGCCGCGTTGCCAGAGCGGAAAGGTCACCGGTTGCAGTGTTACTTTGTCATAGCCAAGGGCTTTGAATTTTTGTTCGGCCCAGGCTACCGCTTTTGCATCGGCGGCCGAACCGGCCATACGCGGACCGATTTCCGTGGTGAGCGATTCGAGTAAACCATAGGCATCGTTTTTTTGCAGTGCGCCATCTCGCAAAGTTGCAGCTTTATCCAAAGTTTTGCTGTCGAATACAACATCGTCGGCAAGTGCAAGCTGACTTAAAAAACACAGACTTAAAGCGGCCAATAAACGAGACATGGGTAACTCCAGAAAGTACAACGCCGACACAAAGTCGGCGTTGCGAAACAGGTGTCCGCCTAGCTTACTATTTTTTAAGCAAATCGCGAATTTCGGTCAACAGCACAATATCGTCTGCTGGTGCTGCGGGCGCTGCTTCTTCGGCCTTTTTGAGGCGATTCATGATTTTTATAACGACAAATAATACGAAGGCAATAATCGCGAAATCAACAATGGTTTGGATAAAGGCGCCGTATTTGATTAATACTGCGGCGGCGGTTTCTTTGCCATCTGTCATTACTGCGGGCGTGAGCGTATAGGCGAGGTCACTAAAATTAACGCCGCCTAACATA
>JAYSXB010000154.1:0-1586 GCA_043717775.1 Arenimonas sp. | reverse complement strand
TGCGAATACGCAGGGGAATATTCGCCGCCATCACCGGTTGCAAACTCCGTGGATGCAAAACTTGCGCGCCAAAATATGCCAGCTCGCAGGCTTCTTCAAACGATAAACTTGGCACCCATTCGGCCTCCGGCACCAGACGCGGATCAGCCGATAACACGCCATCAACATCGGTCCAGATCGTGAGTTCTTTTGCCGAAAATAATTTGGCGAAAATCGCGCCCGACCAATCGCTGCCATTACGACCCAGCACGCGTGCCTTGCCGTCTTTATCACTGGCAATGAAACCGGTGACGATAATACGATTAGCCTGATGCTGTGCTTGCCATGTTTTCAAATTGATAGAACTTGACGACCAATCAATATCGATGCCCAGATTATTATCGTCATGCACGACCAATACTTTGCGTGCATCCAGATAATCGGCCGACACGCCAAGTGAAACCAAATGTGCGTGCAATAAATACGCCGACCAGACTTCGCCGAGTCCTTGCACCCATTCAAAAGCAGTGCTTGGCAATGACTTCAGCAGGGACAGCGCATGCAGCACTTCGCGTAATCGCTCGCTTTCGGCATTGAAAAAATCTTCGGCATGCGCGCGATTCTTCGTCAATAAATCATCGGCGGCATTGCGATGGCGTTTCAATATTTGATCAAGCAGGCTTTGCCAATGTTCATCTTGTGAAGCCGCCAGCTGTGCACAGCGAATCAGCCCATCGGTCGTGCCTTTCAAGGCCGAGACCACGGTAACTTGCGTAGTGAACCCGGTTTCAGCCAGCAATAATTGGGCGGCATGCGCGATCCGCGCTGCGTCGGCCATACTGGTGCCGCCAAACTTATGGGCAATGACGGAAGAAACGGCTGCTGACATGGTGAATCTCCTACGGGTTAGAACACCGCGGAGACAATCCCCGCGCTATTTGCGGGGCGGGGCTGAACTTAAGGGTTCATTCCACGCACCACGCGTACCGGCAACCGGTAGTTGTAGTGGTGGTAGTAATGAGCGAGGCCATCAGACACGCAGCCGCCAAACCGGAATGGTTCGTGTGCTTGTTTGTTTTGATGTGGATTGCCAGGTTCATAGCCCGACTAAAACGCATCGTCGGGGTGCTTGTCAAGGGATTGGGCGAATTCAGTGATATTGCACGGCAATTTTACGCTGCAGGCACCCGAAACAGCGCCGCATTATGCTGCTCCGCCTTCGGATGCCTGCATGCCTGGATCTGCTTACTAAAATCGGCTTACTTGGTATTTTTCGCCTGGTAGGCGTCAAATTCTGCTTTACTCAATTGGCCATTTTTATCGGTATCGGCTTTCTTGAATTTCTTGCTGAGTGGATGATCGGCGGGAACTTCTTCCTTGGCCAAACCCCCATCCGCATTGACATCCAAAGCTTCAAACGAACCGGGTACCGGTGGCGATGCTTCTGCCTGGGTGGCCACGGCAACAGGTTCTTGTGGCGGGGGAATTGCATCTTGCGAGGCCATGGCTTGGCTCGCCATTATGCTCATGCCAACGACGGTTGCTGTTATTGCCATTGAATATGCATTACGTGAAATCTTATTGGTCATTATTTATCTCCATGGATA
>JAYSXB010000153.1:0-10671 GCA_043717775.1 Arenimonas sp. | reverse complement strand
GTCAAGCATTGGACGCTGTGGACTATTTAGCGGTCGCCAATCCCGCTCAATACGCTGTTGAAAATGCAGCAGTTTATCCGACAACGTCCTTCGGGACTCAGTTAAAAGAAGTAGCACAAATGATCAAGTCCGGTGTGGGTGTTCAAATGGCTTGCGTTGATATTGGTGGATGGGATCATCATTCAGGAATCGTCGCAGCACTGCCGCCCTTATTGGACGAGTTAGCCAAAGGTCTGCTCGCCTTCAACACCGATCTGGGCAACACCATGAAGCGCGTTACCGTCATTACCATGACCGAATTTGGCAGACGCGTAAAAGAAAATGCCAGCGGCGGTACTGACCACGGCGCCGGCTCTGCAATGCTACTGATGGGTGGCGCGGTCAATGGTGGCAAGGTCTATAGCGAGTGGCCCGGTTTAGCGGACTCCAAGTTATTCAATGGTGATCTCGATATCACAGTTGACTACCGTACCGTGCTGAACGAACTAATGCATAAACGCGCACAAGATGGCAATGCACAAGCACAGTTCCCCGAGTTCACACCGGGCCCATGGTTGGGCTGCTTCAAGAAAGGAAATCTGGAGACATTTGATTCAATCAAACCACCCAAGCCGATTTACACGTAGTAGGGGACCAACACGTAGGAGCCCGCTTGCGGGCGACGCCCCTGCAAAAAACTTCCAAACAAAAACGCCGACTTTCGTCGGCGTTCTCATAACTCACGTCAAAGACTACTAGCGATTAACGCTGACGAGCCTTGAAACGTGGGTTGGATTTGCATATCACAAAGACCTTGCCGCGGCGGCGGACGACTTTACAGTCGCGGTGACGGGTCTTCGCCGATTTAAGAGACGACAGGACTTTCATGAATATTCCTTGGAGCGGGTTTACAAAGAAGCGGAATTATAGTCCAGAAAAAGACCGCTTGCAATACAAGGGCTTGGCTAAAAACACAGAATAAACAGGGCTTTAGAACAGGTCTGAAAGGGGCAAATACGAAATTTAGTAATATTCTTGCCCTGTTTTAGCAAAAACTACATGCGTCTGTTGTTACACATATGGCTCACAGTGAGCATTGTTAACGCCTTTCAAATAGATTCCTGAACGCTTCCAGTGCTTTTGGGCCCAATATATGATGCAAGTCAGGTTTCGTTTGTTCTGCGCGTGATATAGCTAGGTTCCAGTTCCACAAACAAGCAATCATGAATATCAAAGTATCAGGCTCTCTCTTCACGGCCGGTGAATCGCAATTTCGCCAGTTATGGGGCACGTTGACTGATTCCATTCTGGTGATTGACGAGCACAGCGTGATTCAGTATGCCAATCCCGCCTTTAGCATTGTGTTCGGATACAGCCCTATACAAGTGGTTGGCAACCCATTGACGATGCTGCAGCCCTCGCATCTGCGGGACGGCCATAAAAATGGCATAGAACTATATCTGAAAACCGGCAAGCGTCGTCTTGATTGGAATGCTGTCGAAACTACGGGTTTGCATCAGTTCGGCCATGAGTTCCCGCTCGAAATATCGTTCAGTGAAATCGACATTGATGGTCATCGCTTGTTTGTGTGCGTACTGCGTGATATCACGGCGTGCCGTGAAGCGGAAAATGAACTCAAGGCAGCGGTCTCACAGCTCACTGCAACACTGGAATCCACCAATGAAGGCATTGTAGTCGTGGGTTCAAGAAACCAGATGACGCGCTTTAACCAGCGATTCGTCGAAATGTGGCGGATACCGCAGGAAATAATACATAGCCGTGATGACGGAAAAATTCTCGATCTTGTGCTCGATCAGCTTGTGGATCCGGTGTTGTTCTGGAAACCTATCGAGGAACTTAAAGCCAATCCACTGAGCGAGAGTTTCGATGTACTGGCATTCAAGGACGGCCGTGTTTACGAACGCTTTTCCCGCCCACAGATTCATGACGGCAATCCTATTGGTCGTGTTTACAGCTTTCGCGATATTACCGAGCGTGTGCGTTCGGATAGCTTGCACAGAGCACTGTATAAAATTTCCGAAGCGATCCATGCAGTGCCCGATCTGGCCAGTTTGTTTCCGCGTATTCATGAAATTATCGGCGAGCTGCTGCCAGCCAAAAATTTCTACGTCGCGCTTTATGATGAAGCTACCGATTTAATTACTTTTCCCTATTTCATCGACGAGTTTGATCCAACGCCGGCACCACGCAAATTTTCGGAAGACCATGGCCTTACTTCACTTGTGCTGCGAAGCGGAGAGCCCTTGTTGCTTAATCCTGATACTTCCAAAACAGTGCAGCACTCGCCCGGGGCACAGTATGTGGGCACCGACGGGATTGATTGGCTGGGTGTTCCACTCAAGACCCATCATGGCACCATCGGTGTACTAACCGTACAGACCTATTCCGGTTCGGCCCGTTATACCGAAAAACATAAAGAGTTATTACAATTTGTATCAGCCCAAGTAGCCAGAGCTGTCGAGCAAAAGCAGGCAGAACAGGCAGCGCGTGAAAGTGAAGAGCGGTTTCGCAGCGTTTTCGACAATAGTCCGATTATCATCAGTCTGCTGACTTATCCACGACACAGATTTCAGGAAATGAATGCTGCGTTTCTTGAAAGTTTTGGCTACACGCGGGAAGAAATGCTCGGGAATACCTCGCAGCACCTCGACATCTGGGCAAACAAAGCTGATCGGGAAATTTATTTCGACCTGTTGAAAACGGTGGGTTCGGTACACAATTTCGAAACTACTTTGCGTCGTAAAAATGGTGAGCTGTTTCATGTTTTGTATAGCGGTAGCCTGGTCAGTTTGGCCGGGCATACCTATAGTCTGAATTTAATGCAGGATATTACCGAGCGCAAGCTCGCAGAGGCAGCATTGCTGCAGAGCGAGCAGCAGTTTAAAAGTGCGTTTGAATACTCTGTGATCGGCATGGCATTGGTAAGGCTTGATGGCAAGTTTGAAAAAGTAAATTCCGCGCTCGGAAACATTCTGGGATACACGGAGGACCAATTACTGCAACGCAGTTTCCAGGACATCACGCACCCCGATGACCTGGAAGCGGATCTGAATGAACTCAATAAATTGCTTACCGGCGAGATAAGCAATTACATGATGGAGAAACGCTACTTCCATCGCGATGGCAATATCGTGCAGGCATTGCTTGCGGTGTCTTTGGTCAAAGACAAATCGGGCATGCCGCAACATTATATTTCCCAGGTCGAAGACATCAGCGAGCGTAAACGTGCCGAATATTGGCAACGGCATTATGCCGACACACTCGAATTGATCATGTCGGAAGCCCCCATTTTGGCAGTTCTCGATTCATTGGCCGCTTTTGCCGAACAACAGGGCGATGGTTTGTTGTGCTCGATATTGCTGTTGTCTCCCGATGGTAAGACCTTGCTGCATGGTGCTGGCCCAAGTCTGCCCGGTTTTTTCAATATGGCGATAAATGAAACAGCCATTAGTGCCGATGCAGGTTCCTGCGGGGCAGCAGCGCATGCCGGCTTAATGGTTGTCGCCGAAGACATCATGACGCATCCCAATTGGTTGCCGTGGCGTGAATTGGCAGTCCAGGCAGGCGTTCGCTCATGCTGGTCACATCCGATTTTATCGGTCGACAATAAAGTGCTGGGTACTTTTGCTATTTATCGCCGCGAGCCGTCGAACCCTAGTGCCGAAGACCTGAAATTGATTCGTCAGTCGGCCAGCCTTGCTGCCATTGCATTGGAACGGGCACAACAGAATGAAGATCGACGTTTGGCCAAGGTTGTGTTCGAGCAAAGTATCGAAGGCTTGATGGTGACCGACAAGGACGACAATATTCTGATGGTCAATCCGGCATTTGAATCATTGACCGGGTTTTCTGCCGAAGAAGTCATCGGACAGAAACCACACATCGTCGATAGCCAAAATGATGTATTAAAATTTGAAGCGGAAAAACAGGCAAGCTTGCACCACACGGGTCGCTGGCATGATGAAGTAGTGGGTAGAAAGAAGTCGGGTGAAACCTATTCTCTCGCCATGTCGGTGGCAACGGTTAACGATGTTGCAGGCTTGCCCAGTCACTACATCAACACGCTTACCGATGTCAGTGAAAAGAAAATACAGGCGGCGAAAATTGAACAGCTGGCTTTCTACGATTCATTGACTGGCCTGCCTAATCGCGCGCTTTTCCTTGATCGTCTGGAACACATTCTGCTGGCTTCAAAACGTACAGGTAGTCAAGGCGCGCTTTTATTTCTCGATCTGGATCGCTTCAAGGAAATCAATGACAGCCAGGGCCATGCCGTAGGCGATCTGGCGCTGGCTGAAGTGGCCAGACGTTTTCAAAGTGCTGCCCGGAAAGAGGAAACCCTGGCACGTCTGGGCGGCGATGAATTTGTACTGATTGCCGAAGATTCCAATGTCGAGGCTGCCGTTTTAATTGCAACACGCTTGCAAAACGCGTTGATCGAGCCGCTCAATCTTCTGGGGCATGCCTATACCCTTGGTGCAAGTATCGGCATCGCTTTTTATCCTGCCGATGGCGACACTTCGGAGGATCTTATCAAGCGCACCGACATCGCCATGTATCGCGCCAAAGCCGGTGGCGGCGGCTATCGTTTGTATCAATCGGAAATGGGCAGTGAATTAGACAAGCGCCTGACGATTGCCAAGCGTCTTGCCCTTGCGATTGAAGCCGATGAATTACAGCTTTATTACCAGCCGCAATTTGATCTGGCGACCGGCAAGGTAATTGGTGCCGAAGCTTTGCTACGCTGGATTGATTTGGTACTTGGTTGGGTAAGCCCGGCCGAATTCATTCCCGTTGCCGAGGAGCGTGGCATGATGTCCTTGCTAGGCGACTGGGTACTCAAGACTGCCTGCCGTCAAATATCCAATTGGTCGGAAATGGGTTTCAAATTGAATGGACGTCTGGCAATCAACGTTTCGGCACTACAGTTTGAAGATCCGCAAATTGCCGCCCGCATGCTTGGCATAGTACAGAGTGCCAATTTGAGTCCCGAACTATTCGAACTGGAATTGACCGAAAGCAGCATGATGGCCGACCCGGAGCGCGCCATCGAAGTAATGGAATTACTCAGCGCGTCTGGCTTCGGTCTTTCGATTGATGATTTTGGAACCGGCTATTCATCGTTGTCATACCTGAAGCGATTTGCGGTGGATCAAATCAAGATTGACATTTCCTTTGTTCGGAACATGCTGACCGATGCCAATGATCGTGCCATCGTGACTACAATCGTCGCCATGGCTCGAAGTCTTGGATTAAGAACCACGGCCGAAGGCGTTGAAGAAATTGGCCAGGCAGAGGCACTGCAATTTTTGGGCTGCGATTTTGCTCAAGGCTATTATTTCGGACGTCCGGAACCGGCATCGGTATTCGCGGAGAAATGGTTTCAGACCGGTCATGGATAAATCGCCGCGCCTGAAAAACCTTTAATGGCAGATATGCCCGCGAGCTTGCTTCATGCAATTAGTGTGAGTGCGCGCCAAGTTCATTACCGTAGGGGTTCACTGAAAAGTGTGTAGGGAAATGTTGATACTGTGCGTGTCCTTGAAAAAGAAAGTAAAATCTCTGCATGTCCCGAGCTACCACCGCCACCATCCACATCGAAGCCTTACGGCATAACCTTTCGCAAGTACGGGCTTTGGCGCCGCATGCCAAGGTGATGGCAGTAGTCAAAGCCGATGGTTATGGCCATGGTCTCGAGCGGGTGGCGCGTGCTTTGGAGGGCGCCGATGCCTTCGGGGTCGCGGCTTTATCCGATGCCGAGCGTTTGCGGGCAGTGGGTTTGTCGCAGCGTATCGTGCTTTTATCGGGGATTGATGATGCTACCGATTTGTCGGCCATTCGTCGTTTGGGTGTTGATACGGTGCTGCACCACGAGTCGCAGCTGGCATTATTGCAGCAGGATACTGAATCTAAGTCCGATCCGATTCGGGTTTGGCTAAAGCTCGACACCGGTATGCATCGCTTGGGTTTTCCGGTTGAACGGGCGGAGACGATTTATACGCAATTGAAAATGATGCCCAATGTGCATGATGACATCACCTTGATGACGCATTTCGCCAGTTCGGATGAGTTCGATAGTCAACAAACGACTTCGCAATTAAATGCATTTGATCAAACCTGTAAACACTTGAGCGGTCTGCATTCTTTATCTAACTCGGCAGCCATTTTGGGTTGGCCGGGTGCGCATCAAGATTGGGTGAGGGCAGGTGGCGCGCTTTATGGTTTGTCGGTGGTTGAAGGTAAAAACGGGGCTGATTTTGGTTTGAAACCCGCCATGAGTTTATCGACCAAGCTGATCGCGATAAATCACATAAAAAAAGGTGAGCGCATTGGTTATTCCGCTACCTGGCAATGCCCGGAAGATATGCCCGTTGGCGTTGCCGCGATTGGTTACGGCGATGGTTATCCGCGGCATGCTTCGGCAGGAACGCCGGTACTGATCAATGGTGTGCGTGTCCCGATTATTGGCCGTGTCTCGATGGATTTGATGACACTGGATTTACGCGGCATCCCCGATGCAAAAGTAGGTGATGATGTACTGCTATGGGGTACGGATCTGCCGGTGGAAATTATCGCCAAGGCGGCAGGCACCATTAGCTATGAGTTGACCTGTTCTATTACTAGGCGCGTCCGTTTTATCGAAGCCTGATTCCGGACGTAGGTCATCTAACCTACACATCGGGTTCACTATGCTGTGCGCATGCCAGCAGCGCTCCGACATTTAATTCTTATTCTGGGTGATCAACTCGATCGCCAGTCTTTAGTGTTCGATGAATTTGATCCAGAGCAAGATGCCGTCTGGATGTGCGAAGCCAGTTCTGAGGCAACGCATGTCTGGAACAGTAAGCCACGTATTGCCATATTCCTGGCAGCTATGCGGCATTTTCGTGATGAATTGGTCGCTCGCGGCTACAAGGTTTTTTACCGCGAATTAAATACTCATCAAGCCGACTCTCTGGAAACCGCACTTGCCGAAGATTTAGAAAAATACAAACCCGCGAAAGTGATTGCCGTAAAACCGGGCGAATGGCGATTAACGCAATCGCTGCCTGATGTCTGCAAGAAAGCCGATGTGTTCTGGGTCGAGCGCCCCGATCAACATTTTTATTGCGACGAACATGATTTTGCCGAATGGGCAAAAGGCAGAAAAGAATATCGTCTGGAATTTTTTTATCGTTGGTTGCGCAAACGCGAAAATGTCTTGATGCAAGCCGATCAGCCCATTGGTGGCAAATGGAATTTTGATCATGACAACCGCGGCGTGTTTGATAAACGCGGTCCGGGTTTGTTGCCCAAGCCTATTTCATTCAAGAAAGATAAAACTACGCAGGAAATAATTGCTATCGTCGAGAAGACCTTTGCAAAACACCCGGGAAAATTGGAGTCTTTTGATTGGCCATTAACCCCTGAACAGGCAGAAGCCGCACTTGATGATTTCATCGAAAATCGCCTGTTTTTATTCGGTCAATACCAGGATGCGATGTGGATCAATGAGCCCTATCTTTATCACTCCCGAATTTCTGCGGCCTTAAATCTTAAATTACTATCGCCGAAGAAAGCAGTCGCTGCGGCTATCAAAGCCTATGAAGCTGGCAAGGCGCCATTGGCGGCCGTCGAAGGTTTTGTTCGGCAAATTATTGGCTGGCGTGAATTTGTCCGCGGCATGTATTGGCTGCGGATGCCGGAATTTCTTGAAGACAATGCACTGAACGCGCAAGCCGACTTGCCGGATTTTTACTGGACTGGCGACACCGATATGGTCTGCCTGCGACAAGCGGTCGGGCAAACACTGGATTACGGTTACGCCCATCATATCCATCGCTTGATGGTGACCGGCTTGTTTGCACAATTACTGGGCGTTGCACCAAAAAAAATTCACGAGTGGTATTTGGCCGTATATGTCGATGCCGTGGAGTGGGTTGAATTGCCCAATGTGCTTGGCATGAGCCAATACGCCGACGGTGGCAAGATGACCTCGAAACCCTATGTGGCGAGTGGGGCTTATATCAAACGCATGTCCAATTATTGTGGGTCTTGCCGATACAAACCGGAACAATCCACTGGTGAAAACGCCTGCCCATTTACCACCTTGTACTGGGATTTTCTAAGTCGTTACGAGGACAAGTTTGCGCGACATCCACGCACCGCCTTGCAATGGAAAAATCTGGCGCGCATCGACACCGGCAAACTTTCGGCAATAAAAAAACAGGCAGATTCTTTGCGCCTAAGCTATTCAAAAAGTGAGATAAAATTATGAAAACCTGTCTAATTACCGGTGCATCCGGTGGCGTGGCGATGGCAATAGCAGACAACTTGCGGGCCGATGGCTGGCAGCTTGCTTTAGCGAGTCGCAACATTGAAAAAATAGTCGTATCGCAAAATGAGAAAATTATTGCAGCCGATGTCTCGACCGAAGTCGGCGCCGAATTGGCGATGCAGCAAGCAATAGAATTTTTTGGTGTCATTCCAGACGCGGTAGTAAATTGTGCTGGCGCCATTTTAATTGCGCCGATCGCTCGAACTACTGAGGCGCAATACCGCGCCTGCCTGTCAGCAAATTTAGATACGGCATTTTTCGTTAGCAAAATCTACGCGAGCGCATTGCAAAAAGCGAAACAGGGCGGGGCATTGATTTTATTTTCATCGGTTGCCGCCGCTTCTGGTGTTGGTAATCATGCGGCTATAGCCATGTCAAAAGGAGCTATTGAAGCCTTGGTGCGTTCACTGGCGGCGGATTTTTCTGGCATTGGTCTGCGGGTGAATGCTATCGCGCCCGGCCTGATGCAATCGCCTGCCACCGAACGCATGGTGAGTAATGAAGCGGCCGCGAAACAAATTGCCGCGCAGTATCCGCTCGGGCGTTATGGGCATGCTAGCGATGCCGCAAATTTAGCCACCTTCTTGATTTCAGAGCGAGCGCCCTGGATTACCGGGCAAATTATTTCGGTCGATGGCGGTTTCTCTGCGGTGCGTCCGTATGTAAAATTGGCATAATATTTTTGGAATTATTTTGGAAGACTCCCAGATGGCAAATGCCTTGATATGGCTGCGGCGCGATTTACGTTTGACTGACAACACTGCGCTGCAAACTGCTCTAGATGCCGGTTTTGTACCGGTACTGGTTTATATTCATGCGCCTGAAGAAGAAAAGCCCTGGCAGCCGGGGGCTGCAAGCCTGGCATGGCTGCATTATTCCTTGCAGTCGCTAAAAAAAACCATTGAAGAAAAAGGTGGTCGACTGATTATTCGCAGTGGCGCTTCTTTAGTCGAACTCGAAAAATTAATTGATCAGACCCAGGCCGAAGCCGTGTTCTGGAATCGTTTGTACGAGCCCGCCTGCATTGCCCGCGACAGCAAAATAAAAGAAAGTTTGAAGCAGCGTGGCATTCATGCAGAAAGTTGCAATGGTGCTTTATTAGTCGAGCCGTGGACGATAAAAACCTTATCGGGCGATCCTTATCGCGTGTTTACTCCGTTCTGGAAAAACGCGGTTCAAAGTATTGATAACGTACAGCCGACATTGGCACCCAAAAAACTGCCGGCGGTACCGGAAAAAATAAAATCCAACAGCATCGAATCCCTGAAATTATTGCCCGATATTAAATGGGACAAGACTTTCTGGGAGTTTTGGCAACCGGGCGAAGCAGGCGCCTTAGACTTATTGGAAGCTTTTATCGATGGTGCCGCAATTGGTTATAAAGAACAGCGTAATTTTCCTGATCGAATTGGCTCATCGAAACTATCCCCGCATTTACATTTTGGTGAAATATCCCCGCGACAAATTCTGAAAGCCATTCGTAAGCATCAATGGCCTGCGAAGGCGGAGCCAGATGTAACGCACTACATCAGTGAACTAGGCTGGCGTGAGTTTTCGCACCATCTGTTATTCCACTACCCACACACCAGCAATCAAAATCTGGTCGCCAAGTTCGATAATTTTAAGTGGGCAAAGCCCAATCCCGAATTATTAAAAGCTTGGCAGCAGGGCAAAACCGGCGTGCCGATTATTGACGCCGGCATGCGCGAACTCTATGCCACCGGCTGGATGCATAACCGTGTACGAATGATTGTCGCTAGTTTTCTTTGCAAGAATCTGCGTTACCACTGGTTGGAAGGCGCCCAATGGTTTTGGGACACCTTGCTCGACGCAAATCTAGCCAATAACACGCAGGGCTGGCAATGGACGGCCGGCACCGGTGCCGACGCGGCTCCGTATTTCCGCATCTTTAATCCGGTCACCCAAGCCGAAAAATTCGACAGCCAGGGCAAATATATTCACCGCTGGGTCCCTGAATTGGCCAATTTACCTGCCCCCGCTGTGTTCGCCCCCTGGGAAAATGCGGAATTATTAAAAAAGTTTGCACCTCTTTACCCTAGTCGCCCCCTCATTGACCTTAAGGCCAGTCGTGAAGATGCCCTCTCGGCACTGATGGCGAGTAAAAATACTTAACAGTTTCATAAAACCAGTGTAGGTTGAAACGGAACTGCTCAAAAGGGGATGGCAATGCAGGGAAGTGAACGCAGCACCTATAAACACCGTTTGCCGGTCAGACTTGTCCACTGGCTGAACGTGATCTGCTTTTTTATTCTACTGGGTAGTGGACTGAATATTTTTAATGCGCACCCAAAATTATATTGGGGCCAAATATCCACCTTCGAAACACCGGCATT
>JAYSXB010000152.1:0-4164 GCA_043717775.1 Arenimonas sp. | reverse complement strand
TTCCCAAGGACAAGCATGTCAACCGAAGAAACTAAAAAACACTGGGTAGCGCATGCGCCGAGCATTCTCACCGGTTTGGCCGCCTTGGTTGCCGCCTTGACGACGGTTTATATCAATGTGCGTAATGATAATAAGTCGGCACCCACCAGCGCAGTACAAGCCGCACCTACTGCCGTGTTGAGCAGTGTTGCCATTGCGCCAAGCCAACCATTGCCTGCGCAAGCCAAAATAATTAATTTGCAGCTTGATCGAATGCGTGTCGATAATGACGGCAGCATGGGAACAACCGACTGGACCTTCGATATACAAAGCGGTGAACGCTCATTGTTCTCGGTGCCATTCAAAGCATTGGTCGATAATGCCGGCGAAAATATTGTTACCCCCAAAGACGCCGCACTTGCGCGCGCGAATGTGAGCGTTGCAACAGAAAATACGCCGGAGATTATTGTACGTGGCTGGAAACAAGCTTGGTCGGGAAAAGCTAAAACACCTGATGTTATCGGAAAAGCAAAGTTGAATGCCGACGACGATAGCATGGTGATTGAAGTGAAATCCGAGAAAGCCGGTGGCGCTGCTTTTGTGCTTTATTTCAATATGCGTGTTGTTCAAAAATAGTCTGGATAATTCATCATGAAACTCTGGTCAATACTGGGTAATTCGCAAAAGCTCGATGGCGGCGCCATGTTTGGTAACGTGCCTAAAGCCATGTGGGAAAAATGGATTGCTCCCGATAGCGAGAATCGCATTCCACTGGCTTGTCGTGCTTTATTGGCCGATGGCTTGAATGGCAAGCGCGTATTGTTTGAAACTGGCATCGGTGCATTTTTCGAGCCTAAAATGCGTGAGCGTTTCGGTGTGCAGGAAGCCGAGCATGTGCTCTTGCATTCACTGCATGTTGCCGGTTTTTCCGATAGCGATATTGATGTGGTTGTGCTGTCGCATTTACATTTCGATCATGCCGGTGGCTTGTTGAGCCCGTGGCAAGAGGATAAGTCGCCGAGTTTATTATTTCCCAACGCGACTTTTGTCGTCAGTAAAGAATGCTGGTTGCGTGCTCAAAAACCGCATGCCCGCGATCGCGCCAGTTTTATTCCAGAGCTGCTGCCCTTGCTTGAGCAAAGCGGGCGACTGGAAATTGTTGATGGTGAATATTCGCAAGCTCTTGGCCAATCGGTACGCTTTCATTACAGTCAGGGACACACGCCAGGCCTGATGCTGGCTGAAATTGTCGGTGCTAATGAAAACGGTGGTGTGGTGTTTTGTGCCGATTTAATTCCGGGCCGCCCCTGGGTGCATTTGCCCGTCACTATGGGCTATGACCGTTTTCCGGAAATTTTGATCGACGAGAAAAAAGTTTTCTTGCGGGACAAATTATCGCGAAACGTAAAATTATTTTTCACCCATGATGTTGATTGCGCCATGGCCGATGTGCAATGCGATGAAAAAGGGCGGTTTTCAACCATGGCTGAACATCAATCACTCACTGCATTTGAACTAAATTAATCTCAAAGGAAATTTTATGTTTAATAAAATACTTATGCTGGCATGTCTGTTTCTATTCGCCGCTTCTGCCGAAGCAAAAACCTATGGTGCCGCCATGCCCAAAGGTAAAGCGCTTGATATTGCAGCAGCAACTAATAATATTGCCAATCTCAATGGCAAGCCAGGAAAGTTCAAAGGCCGCATTACCCAAGTCTGCCAGATGCAGGGTTGCTGGCTAGTGATCGAGTCAAATGGTAAAGCTGCCCGCATTAAAACCAATGATTTATTTTTTGTCCCGAAAGATTCAAAAGGTGAAGCAGTCGTGTTTGGCGAAATAAAACAGATTGAAATGAAACCAGAAATGGCCAAACATCTTGCTGAAGATGCAGGAAAACCTGTCTTGCTTGCCAGTAATGAAATCCAGATTAACGCTACCTCCGTCACGATTAAATAATTGAGAAGACAATGACTACACTTTTTTATGCGGGTTTATGTGTTCTGCTTTTGCTAGTGCTCTCGTGGCGTGTAGTGCAGCTGCGCCGCCTGCACAAAATCGGCATCGGTGATGGCGGCAATGTCGATCTATTGCAACGCGTCCGTGTACATGCCAACGCCGTTGAATACATGCCAATGTTATTCTTGCTATTAGGTGGCATGGAACTTAACGGCTATCCGCAATGGCTTATCCACGCGTTGGGTGCCGCCATATTTATATCGCGTTGCGCCCATGCCTGGGGCTTGAGTCATCAGAAAGGTGTATCAGCCGGACGCATGAGCGGCATGCTGATTACATTTTTATTAATGTTGAGCATGGCCGTGATTTCAATTTACGGTTATTTGCAGGCGGCGTTTTTTGCTGTTTGATTTCAAGAGCAAACTCAAATAAATAATTATCAAATGTCACCCTGGCTCAACCCAGAGCCCTGAAGCTCGTGTTGAAGCTATTTTTTAAACGCTGTCTTGCAGATATTTCTTGGCCCGGGCTTTCGTCGAGATGGCCGAGTAGGAATTTGTCACAGATCTTCCCCGATTCCATTTCATCATGCCCAGTTTACGAACAAGATGGGTTTAAAATTCGCCATGTTATAGATTGCGATGTAGTTTAACTACAGCAGTGAGCTCTGCTCGCGAATAAAATTTGTCGAGGTGCATTTCGCGAGCAGAGCTCGCTCCTACGAGAAATATTTTGCAACGCAATGAGTTGAACGCAGTCTAGACATCCGCATGCTTAGCTTTGCCCAGCATCAACAAAGCGATAGCTATGCACCACAGGCTATGCCATACGACAAAAATAAGCATTTGGTGAACATTGTAATTGCCATGGTGAATCCATTGCATGCCGATTTGTATAGTCGTCATCAGCAATCCGGCAATGCCGAGAATGCGAGCGTGTTTGGTGCCCGATATGAGATGTAAGGACCAGCATGCAATGCCGGCACACATTGTGATTACGGCAAAGCCGGCGAGGGTTTGATTAACCGCCCAACTAAACTGGAAAAGTAATGGGCTGGCAACTTGCAAATCGCTTGAGGATTGCAATAATCCTTCCGCCAATCGGGTGATGATAAAGCCGTTGGTCATGGCGGCACCCACCATGGCAAAGGTGCCGAGTGAATAGAGCAGAATGCCTTTGCGCACGAGAGCCTGCTTCAGATTGTATGCCGAAAATTCGACGAGGCAGAGCCAAGTAATCAGCGTGGTGGCAATCAAGCCGCCATGTACGATCTGGTTTAATCCGCGTATCGAGATCAGCGTTTGCATGAAGCCGATAGGTGATTCAGTGCTTGCGGTGGGATGATGCGCCATGACCAGAATACTGAGCACGTTAACCGTGATCAGTACGATGGCGGCAATACGATGGGAAGAATACGGCGTTGAATTGGCAAGCATGGTTTGATCTTTCATGGGCGTTGAATCACTATTGAGTGGCCAAACGATAACAATCTAGAGGCGAAATTTCTCGGACACTTCGGCCGTAATGTCCGATAAGCAGGAGTTGCAAATGACAACGAGTGATGAGCCAAGTGGCGATGCCCGCAAATTACGAACCCGGCAGGCGATTCATCGGGCATTTTTCGGCATGGTACTGCAGCGGCGTTATTACGAAATAAAAATCGACGATATTGTTGTACAGGCAGGTATTGCGCGCTCCACTTTTTACGAACACTTCAAGAGTAAAGATGAATTGCTTGCCAGTAGTCTGGAAGGCCCCTTTTCACGTTTGGCAAATCTGGTTGACGGCACCACAACAAAAGAAGAACTCGTCGATATTCTGGAGCATTTCTGGCAGAACCGTGCAATGGCACGCGGTATTTTTACCGGCACAATTCGCAAAAAAGTCGGGTTAACATTAGCCGAAATGATTCAGAACAAACTCGCGAGTCAACTTACCGATAAAAAACTGCCGCTACCATTGATCAGCATTCAATTGAGCGAAATGATGTTGACGCCGATCAGTACATGGTTATTGGGTCAGGTTGCCTGCTCATCGAGAGTGCTTGCCGATGTACTGAGTAAATCAGTGGCAGGCGTGATGAAGGAGCTGAAAGGCTGTGCTCGCGCCTGACTGGTACTCGTGCTGCAATACTTTCAGAAGACGCCAAGCCCGAGTTTTATTTCAGAAGCTGAGAATTTTAATTTAGTAACATTCAATATTGTAGGGGCGCATGCTTGCTGCGCCCA
>JAYSXB010000151.1:0-4182 GCA_043717775.1 Arenimonas sp. | reverse complement strand
GGCATATTTATAACGCCGACAATTCGGTATTGATCGAAAAAGTCACTTTGCTTGATCGGCCCAAGCGACACAGCTATACACTGAGCGGATTTAGAGCGCCATTTTCATGGCTGGTCAAAAAGGGTGAATCGGATTGGCAATTAAACCCGGATGAAAGTGGAACGCATGTGAGTTGGACCTACGAATTTAGCCTCACCAGTATTTTGCTTTATCCCCTGTGTTTTGTTTTGCTGAAATTTTTTATGCAAGGCGCCATGCGACGCTGCCTTGAAAATATGTCTAAGCAACTTAAAACGACTGAAAATCCTGATTGAAATGGAAACCTGGATATTACTTGCGATGGCACCGGTGTTTCTTGGTTTTATTCTCTGGGAAGCTTGGTATTGGAAAAACAAACGCGCGGTGTATAGTTTGAAAGACACCGTATCAAACGCTGCGCTCGCCTTAATGCATCAAGCCGCCGATGCCCTGACTTGGCTCTTTGTCATCGGCATATATATCTGGCTGTATCAACATCGCCTGTTTGATTTGCCCGCATCCGTTTGGACGATTGTGGCCTTGTTTATTGCGCAGGATTTTTTCTATTACTGGTTTCATCGCGCGCATCATCGTATTCGCTGGATGTGGGCATCGCATGTTACGCATCACTCTTCTGAACGCTTGAATTTTTCAACGGCATTTCGACAAAGCCTGACCTATCCGGTTTCTGGCATGTGGTTATTCTGGTTGCCTCTAGCATTTCTGGGCTTCGAGCCAAAAAATATTATTGCTGCCGTCGCCATTAATCTTGGCTTCCAGTTTTTTGTCCATACCGAAACCGTCGGTAAACTCGGCTGGATTGAAAAAGTGTTCAACACGCCATCGCATCACCGCGTGCATCACGCAAGAAATCCAAAATACATTGATCGCAATTACGCCGGAGTCTTGATTATCTGGGATAAATTATTCGGCACTTTTGTTGAAGAAGACGCCGAAGTGCCTTGTGAATACGGCATCGTGGTGCCGATTGATTCGCATAATCCGATCACCCTGACATTTCATGAATGGCGAGCGATGTTTCGTGATGCTGCCAGGCCGCAGAGTTTGTTGTCACGCTTCAAGCAACTCTTCGGGCCGCCGGAAAGGTCGCATTCAAAGTAGGGTGGAACCGCCCGCTTTTGGCGATTCCACCATGTATTGCGATGTCGATTGGCTTGACGGATAAAACATGCATTGCCACTTCGTTGGGCTTGGTGGATTCCACCAAAAAACGGTGGGATCCACCTTACGTATCTTTTAATGTAGGGTGGAACCGCCCGCTCTTGGCGATTCCACCATGTGTTGCAATATCGATTGGGTTGGCGGATAAAACATGCGTTGCCGCTACGTTGGACTTGGTGGATACCACCAAAAAACGGTGGGATCCACCCTACGATTTATTTTGTTCTATTTAATGCGTATCGAACTAAACGCGTGGCCAATTTTTCCTTCAAGGTCATCGGCGTCTGCAAACCCATACGCTCCATCGCTTCTTTGTCTTGTGTTGATGACGACAACAGCACCAACATAATTAATTTAATTTTTCCGAAGCTTGAAGCAGTTTCTGTTTTCAGAAAACCCAATGCCTTTATCAAGCGTAGCTCTACTGGCATAAAGTCGCAGCCAAGCGGATAGTCAGGCAATAGATTTTTTTCGCGGAAAGGTTTCAAAGCCAGACTTAATTGCTCGGGTCGATTGAATGTCCACGAGGTGGGCGCTTCAAAACGGGCGCTTAATTTTAATTCACGCTTTGCTTTGTGAATTAACTTTGCCGCAAAGCGCGCGTCGCAAATCGATAGCATGGCTTTAACACAGCTTTCATCATCGGCGCCACGCAAATCAGCAACACCATATTCGTTGATGCTGATATCACGCAAATGTCTTGGAATAGTGGTGTGGCCGTAATTCCACAGCACATTGGAATGCGTGGTTTTACCTTGCTCGCGGGTACCGCGAAACATCAGGATAGATCGGCCATCGTGTAGCGTATGTGCCATCGCGACAAAATTATATTGACCGCCCACGCCAGAGACCACGCGACCGTCTTCCAGTGCGTCCGACACCGCCGCGCCCAGTACGGTGGTCATCATGCAGGTATTACAGAAACGTGCGTCACGTCTTTGCAAGCGTTCCAGATTTTCATTCCCGCCATAGAGTTCGTTGATATGCGAAATGCGCGTCATGCCGATACCGTTTTTTTCAGCCGCTGGCATATCGCGTAACCACTGATATAAATCTTGCGAGCCGAGATAAAAACCACCGTTGAGCCAATGGCCTTCTTGCAGCAAGCGTTTTGAATCCTCTTGCGTCAATGCATTGTTGTGTTCACGTTGCATCAGATCAATATCATCGACAACCCGGCGTTTCAAAATACCCGCATGATGCAAATGCATAAAACCATCGTTCACCATTTCGCTGGCGCCATATAAACCAAGCACGAAAGGCTCGGCACCACCGAGATTTTTTACCAGGTTCGATTCAAGATAACCGGGCGCAAGCTGGTTCATGATTTCGCGATAATCAGCATTATGTTGATGGCGAAGAATCAAGGCGTGACACAAAGCATCCGATAATGAGCCAATACCGATTTGCAGTGTGCCGCCGTCTTTAATCAGTGCACTGGCACGCAAGCCGATAGCGTATTCCGGATCGCTGACCGCCTGTCGTGGTAATGCAAATAACTTAGGTGACGGTTCTGGCAAATCAATGACAATATCGAAATAATTTTCATCGACAGCCGCCGTACCGTCGATCCACGGTAGCTGCGAATCAAGCTCGGCAATCAATAAAGGCCGGGGTTTTCCGAGACGTTTAACTTCATCGAGCAAATCAAAAGTTAAATCCGGATTGCAGCTAAGGCTCAATCTTGTACCACCGGGTTCGCGTGCGACTTTTTGAACCAGGCAGTTAATATTTTTTTCAGCCACCGCACGGGCTACATGCGTGTAATTCAAACTATTGTAATGCCGCTGTGCCTGCGAAGAATTCAACAGACCGCCTGATTGCATATAAAACTCCTGCACCGAAATATTATCGGGCAGAGCACTGCGCCGCTGTGCTTTTGCATAATGCAGGCTGGGAAAGTCGGTGCCGAAATGTCGGTCCAAAAAAGGCTGCAAAAAACGTTTTTCCAAATCATTGCTTGGTTTCGGTGGTGTTAATGAAAGCGCGGTGTAAATTTCAAGCGAGCGCGTCTTGTTTTTTTCGACAGCTTCATAAATCGCATTCAATAAACGATGCGGCTTACCCAAGCCGAGCGGAGCTGCAAGTACAATTTTATTGCCCGCGTTTTCAAACAAGGCTTTTACAGCTTGATCAAGAGTATTTACGTTCAATGTGCTCACGCATATTTCCAACTATTCAATAAGCCTATCCTACCCCAGAGCGTAGCCCGGGTCATGGCTTTATCTGACCCGGGAGGTCTGCGGCATAATCAAAAACGTAGCCCGGGTCACGCTCCATCGACCCGGGGTGTCAGGTAATGCAGCCAAAATTAAAATTAAAACGAATTCTTTTGCGAAGACGAAGATCTAATGTCGGTACTTCAGGTGTGCAAAAGTTGGTGGGCTCGCGTCTGCGCGGAAGTGACAAATGTTTTTCATGATTTGTCATGGTGTAGCTATAACTAACTTTCGTTTTTCGCAGATTTCCCCGGGTCGGTGGAGCGTGGCCCGGGCTACGTTTTCATCAGCCCAATAATAGTTTTGCTGCGGCTATCAAAAGCACAATACTCAAGGCATATCGAAGGCTACGCACGGGCAAACGATGGATGCCAAGCTGGGTCCCAATCAATGCACCCATGGCAACTGCGATTAACCAGAGTGGCAATGCTTCGGGAAAACTGGCGCCGCCTTTCCACAAGCCTGCTAGTGCGGTCAGCGAATTGATAAAGACAAAAGCCACCGATATGCCGGAAGCTTCACGCGTGTGTGCCCAGCGGAAAAATAATAAAAGCGGCGTAAGAAAAATAGCGCCGCCAGTGCCGGTTAATCCCGATACCACGCCGATAATGGCACCCACCACGGCTGCGATCGGCCATGAAATAGTACGTAGCGGCAAATCACTTTCGGCTTTGCTTAGTGTCAACGCACTTTTGAAGACGGCCAGTGCCGCTGCAATCAAAAACAGCCCCAATAAAAGACTGTAATGTTCTTTGGCAATGGG
>JAYSXB010000016.1:0-2341 GCA_043717775.1 Arenimonas sp. | reverse complement strand
AACAGCCCGTCAACAAGAGTGCAAGGCCTTCACTTTGCCCGATAAATTCTTTCAGTGCGTAATGGCCAGTCAAAGCTTCGCGTGCCTTGCGGGTTTCCAAAACAAAATGAGGATGCACCAGAGCGCAATATAAATTATCGGGCGTCGGAATCGCCGTCAGTGAATCCTGTGTTGCCAATACTAGGCCACCCAGTAATTGTGGGCCAACATTATCGCCGTGATAACTACCCGATGCTGCCGCTTCGCCTTCGAGTGCATAGCGATATAAAGCTTCGCGCGGCAAGGGGTTTTCGAGCAAAGCATTCGCGGCAACCACTGCAGCGGTGGCACTTGCCGCAGAACCACCCATACCGGAACCTAGTGCAATACCTTTTTCGATTTCAATTTCATAACCGTAATCAAGATGCAAATCTTCGCGCATTGCGCGCAGTGCGCGCGCTGCCGTATTGTTTTCGGTTTCCAGCGGCAATTCGGTTAAGGTGCCGCGAATTGCGATGACACGTATTTCCGGAATGGAAATCCGGCGCACCGTGACGGTATCGCCAGCGCCTTCAATACTATGGCCAAGAATATCGAAGCCGACGCCCACATTGCCGACCGAGGCAGGTGCAAATGCCGTTGCAACAGCAGCACTCATAGTTTGGCTCCCAGATGCGCGGCTACTCGCAAGACATCGGCATAAACACCTGCTGCCGTGACTTCGGGTCCTGCGCCGGGCCCTTGCACAACGAGCGGATTTTTCTGATAACGCCGCGTAGTAAATTGCACGATATTGTCGGTCGGTTTTAAGCTGGCAATGGCATGTGATTTATCCAATGCCATCACCGAAACTTTTGCTACGCCATCGGCATTCAAACTGGCAACATGGCGCAAAACTTTATTTTCTTTTTCAGCGGTGTTGAATCTTTGCAACATATCGGCATCCATTTCATTGATTCGTGCGAAAAAATCTTCGCGCGATAAGTTCTGTAAATATTCCGGCACCAGGCTTTCAATCTCGACTTGTTCAAGACTTAAATCATGGCCCATTTCGCGCGCCAGAATAACCAGTTTACGCGCTACATCGACACCGCTTAAATCATCGCGCGGGTCCGGTTCGGTATAGCCTAACTCACGCGCCTGCATTACGAGTTGAGAAAACGGCAACGAAGTATCATAACTACCAAATAGCCAAGACAAGGTGCCGGAAAATACTCCGTCAATCGCCTGGATTTCATCGCCCGTGTCTAACAAATCTCGCACGGTCTGGATAATCGGCAAACCTGCGCCAACGGTGGCTTCATAACGAAAACGCGCGCCGCTGTGTTGGCATGCTTCACGAATAGCCTGGTAACGTGCGAAATCGCCACTGCCCGCCTGTTTGTTCGGCGTAATTACATGGATGCCTTGTTGCAACCATGAGGCATAACGTGAGGCGACTTCAGTATTGGAACTGCAATCAATCATCATGCAGTGTGGGCCATGCAGGCTTCTTAGATGCTCGCCAATACGGGCTAAATCCACTTTCTCGGCAATGGCTAATTGTTCCGAAACATTCGTTAAATCCAGACCGGTGTCACTCAATAACATGCGACCAGAGTTGGCTATCGCACAAAGTCGTAATTGAATATTGGATTCTTTCAGTAAGCGTTTTCGGGTCGCTTCAAATTGTTGCAGCAATACCCGCCCGACATTGCCCGGGCCAATCAAGCCGACCGAAATAGTGAGTGCCGATAAATAAAATCCGGCATGGACCGCGCGCAAGGCACGGGCGATGTCACTGGCAGCCACCGCCACCGAAATATTCCGCTCCGACGAACCTTGCGCAATCGCACGTACATTCACACTGGCACGCGCGAGGCTATCGAACAATCGGCTCGCGATGCCGTGTGTGCCGACCATGCCATCGCCGACAATCGCTAGTACGGCCACTTCTTCTTTTGCATCGATATCAGCAATTTGCCCGAGTTGTAATTCGCGAGCGAAAGTATCGCGAAGTGTTTAAACCGCAGCGGCGCGATCATTCAAACGCACCGTGCAACAAATCGAATGTTCACTCGATGCCTGCGAAATCATCACGACCGACACGTCGGCTTTATGCAGTGCCGCGAATACGCGCTCGGCGGTTCCCGGCACGCCCATCAAGCCGGTGCCTTCAATCGTGACTAAAGCTAAATCGGTAATCGCGCTTACGCCTTTTACCGGTGGTTGTGTGCTTGGTGTTTTTGAAATTACGCTGCCGGGATGCTCGGGTTTGAAACTGTTGCGAATACGCAGGGGAATATTCGCCGCCATCACCGGTTGCAAACTCCGTGGATGCAAAACTTGCGCGCCAAAATATGCCAGCTCGCAGGCTTCTTCA
>JAYSXB010000150.1:0-10788 GCA_043717775.1 Arenimonas sp. | reverse complement strand
GCTCGATCACTTCACGCATCACGCGTGCATGCACTTCTGCCGTTACCACCGGCGCAGGCGAATAGGCACCCATGCCGCCGGTATTCGGGCCGGTGTCGCCATCATGCACGCGTTTGTGGTCCTGACTGGTCGCCATCGGCAAGGCAGTTTTGCCATCGACCATGCAGATAAAGCTGGCTTCTTCGCCTACCAGAAATTCTTCAATGACTACACGCGAACCGGCAGCGCCCAGTTTATTGCCACTCAGCATATCGACGATCGCTGCCTCGGCTTCGTCGAAGGTCATCGCCACGACTACGCCTTTGCCCGCTGCCAGTCCATCGGCCTTGATCACAATTGGCGCACCGACTTCATGCAAATGATCGAGCGCTAGCTCAACATCGTCAAACACCGCGTAGTAAGCAGTCGGAATTTTATGGCGAGCCAAGAAATCCTTGGCGTAGGCTTTACTGCCTTCGAGTTGTGCCGCCAATTTTGTCGGGCCGAAAATTTTCAAACCGTGTTCGCGAAATAAATCCACCACGCCACCAACCAAAGGCGCTTCCGGACCCACAACAGTAATATTGATATTTTCGTCTTTCGCACATTGCAGCAGTGCATCTAGATTATTGACGGCAATATCGATATTGCGGCATTTGTTTTCCAGTGCTGTGCCCGCATTGCCTGGCGCCACCAGCACTTCAGTTATGCGTTCCGACTGCGCCAGCTTCCAGGCCAGTGCGTGCTCACGACCACCGGAACCAATCAATAATATTTTCATTCGTGTTCTTCAGTATGAGTGTGATTAACGCACAACCGCATAGTCGCGTGCGTCTTCGCGCCATTTCGGCGTTGCGAGAATTTTTGGCAATACATCATCCACCGAATCGACCAGTGACCACATGGCTTCGTGTTCGGGATTCATGAATCTTTCATTGATCACTTGCTGCATAAATGTTTGCAGGGACGCATAAAAGTTTTTTGTATTCACTAAAATAATCGGATTGAAATAAATGCCGAGTCGTTTAAGCGTGATCGCTTCAAATAATTCTTCGAGCGTGCCGCAGCCACCTGGCAAGGCAATGACGGCATCAGAACCGGTCAGTAATTTATGTTTGCGCTCACGCATGTCTTCGACTAAATCGAGATGCGTTAAACCGGCATGGCCCCATTCCAGATCCGCCATGAATTTGGGCAAGATGCCGATAACTTTACCCTGATGTTTCAAGGCGCCATCGGCCAACGCGCCCATCAAGCCTTGCGATCCGCCGCCATAAACAATGCTGTGACCAGCCTTTGCTAGTGTTTCGCCGAGTTGAAAGGCAGCATCATGAAATTCAGATGCGACTTGATTCGATGATGCGGCGTACACACAGATGCGAAGTGATTGGGTCATGGGATTTCAATTATTTAATGTCGCAGGTTTAGGGCGCAGCATGCGTCCTAAAAAATTATTCGACTGTCACCGACTTCGCTAAATTGCGTGGCTTGTCGACATCGGTGCCTTTGGTGAGCGCCGCATGATACGCCAGCAATTGTACCGGTATAGCGTGCACGACCGGGCTTAAAATGCCGACATGGCGCGGGGTGCGAATCACATGCACACCTTCCGATTCACTGAAGTGGCTATCGGCATCGGCGAATACATACATCTCGCCACCGCGTGCACGCACTTCTTGAATATTGGATTTTACTTTTTCAAGCAAAGCGTCATTCGGTGCGATAACCACCACCGGCATGTCCTTATCGACCAAGGCCAACGGACCGTGTTTCAATTCACCGGCAGAATAGGCTTCGGCATGGATATAGGAAATTTCTTTTAGTTTTAGGGCACCTTCAAGCGCAATTGGATAATGCAGGCCGCGGCCTAAAAACAGAGCGTGTTGCTTGGACGAGAATCTCTCTGCCCATACGGTAATCTGTGGTTCCAGATTCAAAGCATGTTGCACGCTACCGGGCAGATGGCGTAATTCTTCCATCAGTTTTTGTTCGGCTTCAGGGTCAAGGCGACCATTCAATTTTGCCAGTGTGCCGACCAAGGCGAACAGTGCAATCAATTGTGTGGTGAAGGCTTTCGTAGAAGCCACACCAATTTCGGCACCGGCACGGGTATAAAACACCATTGCGCTGGAACGCGGAATAGCACTTTCCTGCACATTGCAAATCGATAATGTTTTTGCCTGACCTAAACTTTTTGCGTACTTCAGCGCCTCCATCGTGTCGAGGGTTTCACCTGATTGCGAAATGGTCACGATCAATTGTTTAGGGTTCGCCACGGCCGCGCGGTAACGATATTCACTGGCAATTTCGACACTGCAAGGAATATTGGCCATCGCTTCCATCCAGTAGCGCGCGGTCAGTCCCGCGTAGTAGCTGGTGCCGCAAGCAAGAATTTGTACTGAAGTCACATCGGCCAATAATTCAGCCGCATTTTCACCAAACAAAGTCGGTGAAAAACCTTCTGCCATAATCGGTTCAATGGTATCGGCAATCGCGCGTGGCTGTTCGTGAATTTCTTTCTGCATGAAATGGCTATAAGGGCCAAGCTCCATCGACGCTAGCGACACATTCGACATATGGATCTTGCGTTCAATCTTGTTGCCATCGGTATCAAATACTGTGACGCCATCGAGCCGTACATCCGCTACATCGCCTTCTTCCAGAAAAATTATTTTGCGCGTGATCGAAATCACTGCCGAGGCATCGGAGGCAATAAAATTTTCACCATCACCCAGGCCGACTAATAGTGGGCAACCCATGCGCGCAGCCACCAATCGTTCCGGATCAAACTTGCTGATCACGGCAATGGCATAAGCGCCTTCAAGTTCTTTCACCGCAAGCTGGGTCGCGCGTAATAAATCGCCTTCTTGCTTTAAATGATGATGAATCAAATGACCGATTACTTCGGTGTCGGTTTGCGATTCAAAAACATAGCCAAGCGCACGTAAACGATCACGTTGCTGCTCGTGGTTTTCAATAATGCCGTTATGCACCAGGGCCAATTCGCCCGAGCTAATATGCGGATGCGCATTGACTTCAGTGACACCGCCATGGGTTGCCCAGCGGGTATGGCCGATACCGACATGGCCATGCAGATTTTCTTCGCGCGCACCGTTTTCCATTTCGGCCACGCGGCCAGTGCGTCTTACGCGGCGCAACTCACCTGATAAAACCGCTATGCCCGCCGAGTCGTAACCGCGATATTCCAGGCGCTTCAAACCATCGACTAAAAATGGCACCACATCGCGTTTCGCTACCGCACCGACAATTCCGCACATAAGATTTTATAGCCTTAGGTTTAAGCCGATATTTTAGCGTGAATGGATGCTGGGCAGAGTTTTTAGTTCGGATCAAGACCATTTAATGTGTCTGTCCAATAATTCAACGTCACCCCGGCGAAAGCCGGGGCCCAGAAGCTCATGTGATTTAATGACTTTTCAGATATCGCACCACAAAAGCACAAAACACCGCGTAGTTTTATCAGATTAACGCACTTATTAGCTTCTGGGTCCCGGCTTTCGCCGGGAAGACGAAGGAGTTGCTACTGCCAGTGTTGCAGTAATCCGGACGCTCCGGACAGTCCGGACACCACTCTACTAATTATTAAAGATAATAAATTCAATATGTTAGCGATGGCACGAGGCTTGCTTTACATCATGCAATCCATCAAGACAATCGCCATGATCCGAGACACCTCCCATTCCGACACCCGAATCTCAGCACCGAAGACGCATGCTCGTTTAAAACTCTGGATCGGTATTGCATTGGGTGTAGCGACAGTCATGGCACTCGGTGCTTGGGTCGTCCGTGGCGGTACGCCTTCCTACGATATCGAACGTGTTCGCATAGGCGAAGTAGTTCGTGGCAATCTGGTGCGCGATGCACAAGTCAACGGCCGCACGATAGCGGCGCTGAGTTCCACATTGAGCGCGCCAGCATCGGGCGTGATTACATTGAAAGTTCGCGCTGGTGATGCCGTCAAAACCGGCGATCTTTTAGCGGTGCTCGATTCACCCGAATTAAAAAATTCTTTTGATCGCGAAATGGCAACACTATTGCAACTCAAAGCCGATGTTGCGCGCGAACGCATCCAAGCACAAAAACAAAAATTACTGGCGCAACGTACTTCCGACGAAGCACAGCTGGCACTCACGAGTGCTAATCGCGATCAACAGCGTGTGATGAAAGCCTGCGATCTTGGCGTTATTGCCCGTGTCGAATGTTTGAAAGCGCAGGACGCGGTGGATGCCGCAAAAATTCGCAGCCGCCACGCTAACGCCGATGCCGGACTGGAAACCCAAAGCGTCGGTTACGAACTCGACAGCCGCATTCAACAAATGCAAAGACAGCAAGCGGTCGTCAATGATTTGCAACGTCGTGTGGAAGAGCTGAACCTGCGCGCGCCGATTGCCGGTTTAGTGGGAAGCGTTGCCGTGATTGGTCGGGCAAAAGTTGCCGAGAATGCTTCGCTGATTACCGTTGTCGATTTAAGCAAACTGGAAGTTGAATTGGAAATTCCAGAAATTTATGCCGATGATTTAGGTATGGGCATGCAGGCCGATGTGAATATCGGTGCAGCACTGGTCAAGGGAAGCATTACTTCGATTTCGCCTGAAGTGATTAATCGTCAAGTACTGGCGCGGGTGCGTTTTGATAAACAACCCGAAGGCTTGCGACAAAACCAACGCGTGAATGCCCGCGTACTGATTGAAAACAAAGCCGATGTTGTGATGGTCCCGCGCGGCCCTTTCTTTGAACAATTGGGTGGCCGTTATGTGTATGTGCTGAAAGACGGTATTGCGCAAAAGCGACTCGTGCAACTAGGTGCCAGCAGTATTGATTCCATTGAAGTGATTCAAGGTTTGCAAATAGGTGAAAAAATTGTGGTCTCGGGCACCGATTTGTTTGAAAACGCAGCCGTGGTCCGGATTAAATAAATTGTGTTAAATAAATTAATAAACCAATAATCATTACTGAAGGAAATATTCCCATGTTGCACATGAAAAACCTGAGCAAAATATATCGCACGCATTTGATTGAAACCCATGCGCTTCGCAATATCGATATCAATGTAAAACAGGGCGAGTTTGTTGCCGTTACCGGGCCTTCTGGCTCGGGCAAAACAACTTTTCTTAATATTGCCGGTTTGTTGGAAGAACATAGCCAAGGTGATTATTTGCTCGATGGCATTTCAGTGGGTGGCTTGAATGACGATGCCCGCTCAAAACTTCGCAATGAAAAGATTGGCTTTATTTTTCAGGGTTTTAATCTTATTCCCGATTTAAATTTATTTGATAACGTCGATGTGCCGCTGCGGTATCGCGGCTTCAAGGCCAATGATCGTAAAGAGCGCATTGAAAATGCCTTGCAACAAGTTGGTCTGTCGTCACGCATGAAGCATTTTCCGGCTGAACTTTCCGGCGGGCAGCAACAGCGGGTTGCCATTGCCCGCGCCCTGGCCGGCACGCCAAAAATATTATTCGCCGATGAGCCCACCGGCAATCTTGATTCGCAAATGGCACGCAGCGTGATGGAGCTACTGGAAGACATCAATAGCAAGGGCACCACCATCGTGATGGTCACGCATGACAGCGAACTGGCGGCGCGTGCCCAACGCAATATTCATATTATCGACGGCCAGGTTTCTGATATCAGCGCCGAAAAATATGTGTCTGCCGCCATCAGCGAAATCGCATAGGAGCCTGCCATGTGGATGTACTATTTACGCCTAGGTTTTAATAGCCTGCGTCGCAACCCAATACTCACTTTCATCACCGTTTTGATTCTGGGTATTGGTATTGCCGCCAGCATGAGCACGCTGACTATTTTGTATGTGATGTCGGGTAATCCGATCCCGGATAAAAGTGATCGTTTATTTGTGCCGCAGTTCGACACTAGCCAGATGGATGGCTATAAACTTGGCGAAGAGCCGGCGTTTCAATTGACCCATAAAGATGCAATGAATTTATTGCGCGACGCCAAGGGCGTGCATCAAACCGCGATGTATGGCATCAGTCAGGCCGTCGATAGTGGTCGCAAAGACTTGCCTTTGTTTCAGGAAGGCGGCATCGCCACGACCGCAGATGCATTCATCATGTTTGACATTCCATTCCTGCACGGCCAGGGCTGGACAGCCAATGAGGACCGCACCGCTGCGCAAGTGGTGGTGATTGGTCAAGAGCTGGCAAAAAAAGTCTTTGGCAAAACCGATGTTGTTGGACAAAACATTCGCCTTGACCAGCGCGATTACCGTATTACCGGCGTAATGGGTGATTGGCGTCCGCTGCCAAAATATTATCGCGTCTATGGCAACGGTGCCATGGCTCCGCCAGACAAAATATGGCTACCCTTTTCCAATGCCACTAGCCGCGAGTATTCCAATAACGGCTGGACCAATTGCGATGGCAATACCGATCCGGGTTACCAAGGCTTTTTGAATTCCGAATGCCAGTGGATTCAATATTGGGTCGAACTGAAAAGCGCCAGTGATGCCGCTGCGTTCAAGGATTACATGAGTGCCTATGTGGCGAGCCAGAAAAAACTGGGGCGCATGCCACGTCCGGAAAACAATCGACTGCGCAACGTGATGGAATGGCTGGTAAATGCCGAAGTAGTAGAAAAAGACACAAAAATTAGTAGCTGGTTGAGCTTGGGCTTTCTGCTGGTTTGCATCGTCAATATGATGGCGCTGTTGCTGGCAAAATTCACAGCGCGCAATGGTGATATTGCCGTACGTCGTGCTCTCGGCGCTTCACGCTGGCAAATATTCCAACAGTTTGCGTTGGAATCCTTCGTGATCGGCTGTGTCGGTGCTGTCATCGGCGTGGCATTGAGTTTTCTTGCACTACAACTGATGGCCGATGGCGATACCGGCATGTCGGCTATTTATAAAATGGATACCACCATGCTGTGCTTGACGGTGGGTTTATCAATACTCGCCAGTTTGCTCGCTGGGCTATTGCCAACATGGCGCGCCTGCCAGGTGCTACCCGCCATGCAACTTAAATCGCAATAAGGCAGAACACCATGATCAATCCTCTCAAAAATAGCCGCCCAATTTTTTCGGCGATGCTCCGTAATAAAACCGGCGTACTTTTAATTATTGCCCAGATTGCACTCACGTTTGCGATTATTGCCAATGCACTTTACGTGGTGCAACAGCGGCTCGCCGAAGCCAATCGCGTTAGCGGCGTTGATGATGCCGGCGTATTTGCCTTGGGCATTATGTCGGCCCCGGGAAAAAACGACGAATTTACCCAGCAACAACTCGACCTTCAGGCCCTGCGTGCAGTACCTGGTGTTAAAGCGGCTAGCTGGATAAATCAAATGCCTTTAATGCAATCAGGTTCCAATAGCGCTTTTTTCATTAACCCGAAACTGAAAGAGCCTAGTGCGGTGCCCGCCACTTATTTTTCCGGCTCGTCACTGATTGACGCACTGGGCGTGAAGTTGATCGAGGGCCGTGATTTTGCGCAAAGCGAATACATTACCCACGATGACAGCCAACCCAAAGAAACGCAGGCCAAAGTACAGGCGGTTATCGTGACGAAAGAACTGGCAAAAGCGCTTTTCCCCAATGAAAAAAGCGTTGTGGGAAAATCCATTTATTGGGGCAATGGCGATGATTCCGAAGCCATCCGCATAATCGGCGTGATTGATTCACTGGTAACGCCTTGGGGCCATGCCTCATGGGGTGGACAAAATGCTGACGGCAAACAGTCGGCTATTTTCCCTTTTCGCCGTCATCAGCACTACAACCTTTATGCGGTTCGTACAGACTCGGCACAGCGCGCGCAAGTTATGAAAGCCGCCGAAAAGTCGCTGCTTAGCATTACTCCCGGCCGCATGGTCACAGATAATAAAGACATGGACACGCTGCGTGACGAGCGTTATCGCGGCGAAAAAACGATGGCAAAAACCTTGGCCGCAGTTATCGCACTGCTGCTGTTTACCACCGCCGCCGGTATTGTCGGCATGGCATCGCTGTGGGTGAATCAGCGTCGCAAACAAATTGGTGTGCGCCGGGCATTGGGCGCAACGCGTGGCGATATATTGCGGCATTTTTTATCCGAGAATTTTTTGATCACCAGTATCGGCATTGGCATTGGCATTTTGCTAACGGTTGCATTGAATTTATTCTTGGTCGAAAAACTGGAGTTACAGCAACTGCCCACAATGTACATACCCATTGGCGCCGTTCTGCTCTGGATTATGGGGTTAGTCGCAGTTTATGGCCCGGCTCGTCGCGCTGCCAGTGTGTCACCGGCTATCGCAACGCGCAGCGCATGAGTTAATCTTCGCCCATGCCTACGGTTCTTATTATTGACGACAACACTTCGGTGATTACAGCACTTGAAGTGTTGTTTTCATTGCACGACATCAACACCTTGCGCGCGACCAGCCCGCACGAGGGTTTAACTTTATTACAAGATGGTGCCATCGACCTTGTATTGCAGGATATGAATTTCACGGAAGACAATACCTCGGGTGAAGAAGGCATCGCCCTATTTAAGCAAATCCGCCAGCGGCATCCGGATTTGCCGGTTATTTTACTCACCGCCTGGACGCATCTTGATGCAGCGGTAAGTTTAATTAAAAACGGTGCCGCCGATTATCTAGCAAAACCCTGGGATGACAAAAAATTATTAGCCACGGCTTTAAACTTGATTGAGCTTGGCCAAACCCAGCGTGAACTCGGTCGTCGGGTGCAGCGTGAACGTAAACAAAAACATGCGCTGGAAAATAATTACGATCTATGCGGCTTTGTCTGGAATGACGCCAGTACCGAGCGTGTCTTATCACTCGCCTGTCAGATTGCCAAAGCCGATGTGCCGGTTTTAATTACTGGGCCCAATGGTTCGGGCAAAGAGCGTATTGCTGAAATACTCCAGAAAAATTCATCGGTCAAAAATGGGCCGTTTGTTACTTTGAACTGCGGCGCGCTACCAAGCGAATTAATCGAAGCCGAATTGTTTGGTGCCGATGCTGGTGCCTACACCGGCGCGACTAAAGCTCGCGAAGGTAAATTTGAAGCTGCCGATGGCGGTACTTTATTTCTCGATGAAATCGGTAATTTGCCACCGGCCGGACAAATGAAACTACTGCGCGTTCTGGAGACCGGAAAGTTTGAACGCCTGGGTTCCAATAAAGAACGCAGCGTCAAAGTAAGGGTTATCAGTGCAACCAATGCTGATATTGCGGCCATGATTCGCAATGGGCAATTTCGTGAAGATTTATTGTATCGGCTAAATTTAATTGAATTAAAATTGCCGCCACTGAATGAACGTGTTGACGATATTCTGCCATTGGCAAAATCTTTTTTGACTGGCGATAAGCATTTAAATTTCAGCGCTGAACAGGCTTTGTCGCAATACCTTTGGCCCGGCAATGTGCGTGAATTAAAAAACGTGATGCAGCGTGTGCAGCTGCTGGTGAGCCACGATGAAATTAGTGCACAGGATTTAGGCTTGCCGATAAAAGCAACGCCGATGGTGAACATTGATGTTGAGCTGGACCGCGCCAGCATCGAACAAGCCATTGAAAAACACGCCGGTGTCATTGCACAAGCCGCCGCAGAACTAGGCCTGAGTCGACAAGCGCTATATCGCCGCATGGAGCGCTTGGGTATTGCGCGCGGCCCATAAGATGAAATGGAAACTCTTTAAAACCTCCCTGTGGTGGCGCTTAAGTAGCAGCATCGTGTTTTTAATCGTGCTCGCTATTTCATTCAGCCTTGGACTGCGCTACTGGATTCCCGCCAGCTGGAAAATATCGGAATGGGCGATTGCACTCTCGATTTTTTTGCTGCTTGCTCCCTTGTCTCTTCTCATATTGCATTGGCAACTACGCAATTATTTGTCTTTGTTTCGCGCACTTGCCGGTACCGTGAGCAGTTACCGCGATAGTGACTATAGTTTTTCCATCCGCTGGCAAAGTGACGACGAAATTGGCGAACTGGTCAAAGCCCATAATGACTTAGGCGATACCTTGCGCGACCAACGCATGAATTTGGTGCAGCGCGAATTACTGCTCGACACCATGGTGCAAAACACGCCGGTCGCCATGTTTTTGCGTGTCGATACCGGGCCGATTGTCTATTCAAACATTTCGGCCAGACGCTTATTAAATCAGGGCCGAAAACTGGAAGGCTTTTCACTCGACAGTTTATTGGCACCGCTCGCCATGCCTTTGCAGGAAGCCTTTGAACGCGGCGGTGACGGTTTATTTTCCATTGGCGAAGGCGATGCCGAAGAGGTTTATCACCTAGCACGCCGCACCTTTCGTCTAAATGGCCGCGCCCATGAATTAATTTTATTACGACAACTCACCACCGAGCTGCGGCGCCAGGAAGTGCAGACCTGGAAAAAAGTTATCCGTATTTTGAGCCATGAATTAAACAACTCACTCGCTCCGATTGCGTCCTTGGCACACTCGGGCGCCGAGCTGGTTCGTCGCCAGCAATATCAGCGACTGGAAGAAATTTTCAGTACCGTTGAAGAACGTGCTCGCCACCTCGAAGGTTTTATTCGTGACTACGCCCATTTCGCAAAATTACCGGCACCGCGATTGGAAAGCGTCGCGTGGCCTTCGTTTATTTCGCGATTAAATTCGCAAATGAGCTTTGTGCTCGATGGCAGCCTGCCGGAAAAAACGGCGCAGTTTGATGTGGCACAAATAGAACAGGCACTAATTAATCTGCTGAAGAATGCCGCCGAATCCGACTCCGATATTTCCGAAGTGAAATTATCGATACGCCATATTGCCGAATTTGTTCGCATCGATATTTCTGATCGCGGCAAGGGCATGAGC
>JAYSXB010000149.1:0-10828 GCA_043717775.1 Arenimonas sp. | reverse complement strand
TTTATGGGGTGAGGTTTAACTATGAGCAGCAAATTTAGCTCGTTATCGAACAAAGTGTCAGGTTTCGGGACCCGACTCTGGGCCATTATTCTGGTGGTCTCATTGTTGGTGTTTCTTGCCAACTTCTTGGTGGCTGCTCGATTCAACGGACAGGAAAATAGCGCGCGTGCCTTGAGTGCCGAGCTGCAAGTGCTTTCGTACAAGCTGGCGAAATACTCGCAGGAATCGGTGGAAGGTAAAACCGAAGCTTTCGATGAATTCCAGGCAACCAAAGCACGCATTGCCGTCATCGTGAAGGCCTTGAATGAAGGTAGTCTTGGCGAAGGTGTGGTGGCTTACAAAGGTAGCTTGAACGCACCGGGCGTAAGTTCAGCCTTGACCAAAGTCACCGACACCTGGACCCGGATGTCGAAAGACGCCGACCGGATTTCGCAAAGCCAGAAGCAAATTCTTGCGTTCTCCGATAACGCAGACAGCTTCTCGGCTCGTATCCCGCAAATCTCTGCTCGACTCGACGAAGTGGTTCGCCAAATGGCCGACAGCGGTTCGTCCTCACAACAGATCAATCTGGCTAACCGCCAGATCGTGTTGGCAGACCGGATGTCGCGTCGTGTGACAGAAATTCGAGCCGGTGGCGATAACGCTATTACTGCAGCCGATGCTCTGGCACGTGACTCCTCGGTATTTAAACAGGTGTTGGAAGGCCTGCAAAAAGGTAACAGCACCATGGGGATTAGTCAGGTCTCCTCTTCAGCTGCCGCAAATGCCGTAGGCGCAGTTGAAAAGTTATACACCGACTCACAAAAAGAAATGGATTCGATCCTGCAAGCTTCGACCGATTTATTCGAAGTGCAACAATCCAATGCACAAATTTCTGCCGATTCCAACACGCTGGAAGAAACTTCCAAAGCCCTGCTGGACTCCTTCGATACCATTTCCTATAAACGCTTTTTCCCGAATAATTATTGGGCCATCGGTTCCGGTCTTGCAGCTTTGTTTGCTCTCGTGTTTTTGTTGAGAGAAACCTCGAAAACACAACGCGTTCAGTTGAGCGAAACCAAACAAATCAACCAACGTAACCAAGAAGCTATTTTGCGACTGCTGGATGAAATCGGTTCGCTCGGTGAAGGTGACTTGACCGTAAAAGCGACAGTGACCGAAGACATTACCGGCGCCATCGCGGACTCCATCAACTTCGCCGTCGATCAATTGCGATCCTTGGTATCGACCATTAATGAAACCGCCGTGCAAGTGGCTGCTGCTGCCCAGGAAACCCAGGCAACGGCGATGCATCTGGCAGAAGCTGCGGAACATCAGGCGCAACAGATTACCTCGGCTTCGCAACAAATTAACTCGATCGCGAGCTCTATCGACCAGGTGTCTAAAAACTCCGCCGAGTCGGCCGACGTGGCATCACGCTCCGTGCAAATTGCTGCAAAGGGCGCCGACGTTGTGCGTCAAACGATTCAGGGCATGGACAATATTCGTGACCAGATTCAGGAAACCTCGAAGCGTATTAAGCGACTGGGTGAAAGCTCGCAGGAAATTGGTTCGATCGTGGAACTGATTAACGACATCGCTGAACAAACGAACATTCTTGCGCTTAACGCCGCTATTCAGGCGGCCTCCGCCGGTGAAGCAGGCCGCGGCTTCGCAGTGGTGGCCGATGAAGTGCAACGACTCGCAGAACGCGCATCGAATGCGACCAAGCGAATTGAAGCACTGGTTCAAACCATTCAATCCGATACCAACGAAGCAGTGAGTTCGATGGAACAAACCACAGCCGAAGTGGTGTCGGGTGCACGCTTGGCAGAAGACGCCGGTTTGGCGCTGGGCGAGATTGAAAAAGTATCGAACGATCTTGCTGATCTGATTCAAAATATTTCGACTGCAGCACGTCAGCAATCTACCGCTGCGACCAATATCACCGCAACGATGTCCGTGATTCAAGAAATTACGACACAGACCTCGCAAGGTGCCAGCCAAACCGCCGACTCGATTGGTAACTTGGCTCAACTTGCTGCGGATCTACGTCGTTCGGTAGCCGACTTTAAATTGCCAGGCTAAGGCTCGGTTATTTAGGGATGGATTTTTTGACTGCTGGTTTAAACGAGATGCCCGGTTCGCCGAGCATCTCACCATGAGGACCTCGGCATGAGGCTGCACGACAATAACGATTTCACCACACTCACCTGGGTAAAGCCCGAGCTTGACGAAACACTTCGTCAAGCGCGTAACGCTTTGACGATTTATGTCGAAGAAGGCGAAGACCCCGCGCAGCTGAAAGACTGCGCTGCATTCCTGCATCAAGTGCAGGGCACGTTGCGCATGGTCGAGCTTTACGGCGCCGCCATGGTAGCCGAAGAAATGGAGCAATTAAGCAAGGCGCTGATCGACGCTAAAGTCGAAAAACGTGACGATGCCTATGCCGTCTTGATGCAAGGTATCGTGCAACTACCCGATTATCTGGAGCGTCTGCAAACCGGTCACCGCGATATCCCCATTGTGTTGTTGCCTTTGCTCAACCAACTGCGTGCTAGCCGTGGTGAGCAGGGTTTGTCGGAAAGTGTTTTGTTCTCGCCCGATTTATCGCGTCCGTTGCCCGATTCTGCCAAAGGTCCGGACGAGCCATTGCCAAGTGATGAATTGTCGCGACGTGCCGACACCTTGCGTAACTTATTCCAAGGCGCATTGCTGCGCTGGTTAAAAGACGACAATAGTGCAAGCAACATCAAAGACATGACCGATGTTTGCGATCAATTAGTTCCGATCACTTTTTCTGAACCTGCCCGTCGTTTGTTTTGGGTCGCATCTGGAACGCTGGACGCTTTAAGTAAAGGCGCATTTCAAGCCAGCAATGCCTTGAAACAATCGCTGGGTAAAGTAGAGCGCGAGATCAAGCGATTAGCTGAAGGTGGCGATGACGCGTTTCGTAGTGACCCGCCAATTGAACTAACGCGACAATTACTTTATTTCGTTGCCCATGAAGCCACCGATGTTGGCCGCATTGGCGAAATCCGCGAAGTCTTCGGTTTGAATGACAACGTACCTAACGCCGCTGAACTTGCGCATGCGCAGGGTAGTTTGACCGGCCATAACCGTGCCTTGTTGGCGACGGTGGCAGTTGCCATCAAAGAAGATTTGATGCGGGTCAAAGACTCGCTCGATCTGCATCTTCGTACACCCAATGCCGCCTCGTCCGATTTGAATTCGCAGGTCGATGCGCTTGATCGCGTGGGCGACACTTTAGGCATGCTCGGTCTTGGCGTTGCGCGTCGCGTCGTGCAAGAACAACGCACCGCTATTAACGATGTTGTTTCGGGACAGCGTAAAGCTGATGAAGCCACTTTGCTCGATATTGCCGGTGCTCTGCTCTATGTGGAAGCCTCGCTTGATGACCAAGTAGCCCGTCTGGGCCAGGACGACAGCGCGAATAATGCCGATGTCACCACAGGTGTTGGAACCTCGCTGCCCAGTTCGGAAGCACGTAAGGTGCTCGATGTTTTGCTTAAAGAAGCGGCGACCAACTTTACTCAAGCCCGCCAATGTTTTGTCGCCTTCGTTGAAACACACTGGGACCACACGCAACTTAATGACGTTCCGCGTTTGCTCGATGAAGTCGCAGGCGCGTTACGCGTTTTGGATGTTGATAAAGCACCGGATTATCTAACCGGCATTCGTCGCTTTACCGAAAGCGAATTGCTACGCCGCCAACGCGTACCGAACGGCCAGCAAATGGATCGTCTTGCCGATGCCTTGGCAAGTCTGGAATATTTTCTTGAAGCCGTGCGTGACCGCCGTCCAAATCGTGAGCAAATTCTCGACGTTGCACAACACAGTTTAGAAGCATTGGGTTATTGGCCATTACCTGCGCAGGAAGCTGCAGAGCCGATTGCAAAATCTGTAGCAACACCAGTTGTTGCGCCAGCCAAACCTGCTGCCGTAGATCATTTGGCCGTCGCGCTTGCACCGTTTGTTCCGGTGCCAGATGCGCCACGTGTCATCGAAGAAATTGCGCCAGCCGCTTTCGTACAAACACCGGCCGCCGTCGAAGCCAGTGAACCGAGTTTTGCCGATATCTTGAAAGAGGCCGCATCACTGCCGGCATTCGATACTCCACTATTTGAAACACCTGCAATACCCGTGGCGGCCATTGCTTCGGCTGTGGTCGCAGCGCCTGCAGCGCCGGTTTCATTGGTGCCCGTGGTGGGTCAGTTGATTGGTAGTTTTGACGCTACTAGCGATGAGATTGACGATGAAATCCGCGAAGTTTTCTCGGAAGAGTTCGAAGAAGAAATTGGTAATTTAGAACAATTGTTACCACCTTGGCGTTCTAATCCGAACAATCCGGAATTACTGCGTCCTATTCGTCGGGTATTTCATACATTAAAAGGCAGCGGTCGTTTAGTGGGAGCAAAAACTCTGGGCGAATTTAGCTGGAAAGTAGAAAGCTTGCTCAACAAAGTGCTTGACGGCACCCGCGCTGGATCACCGGCCGTGGTTGCTTTGCTCGACAAAGCATTCAATACCCTGCCTTTACTGCGCGCCGCCTTGCTGGGCGAAACCGTCTATGCCGATTTGAAAGGCATTGAAGCGGTCACTGAAAAATTGATCGCTGGCGAAGAAGTTTATTATCAAACTGCGCCATTGGCCGCCGTCGCTGCCAATATTCCTGTCGGCGCCGATTTGAACGACGCACAAACCCCCGTTGTTGAAGACGTGGTCGAGGATGTTGCAGAGGCAGCCATTCCAGCGGTAGAACTTACCAGTACAGAGCCCGAAGTTGAGATTGCCGACGGTATTGAATTCTCGATTGATCCGGTTCTGTTTGAAATCCTCAAACCCGAAGTCGCCGGTCATCTGGAAACTGTTGAAAACTGGATTGCTCAATCCAAACGCAATAACAATACCGCTGTTACCGAAGTATTATTACGCTCAGTGCACACGATGAACGGTGCTTTCGGTATGACCGAAGTGACCACCATTACCGATGTAACTGCACCAATGGAAGGCTTCCTGAAACGTGCAATGGCACATTCGGTAAGTTTGGATGCTGACGCTGTAGCGCTTGTTTCCGAAGCCGCCGGTGCCATTCGTCAAACCATTACTGCTTTGGATCGTCCAAAACCGGTATTGCCGCGTTTTGAAGATCTTGCCGCGCGAATTCAAGGATTGCGTGATGCCTTGCCAGAATCGACACTGCCATCAGTGCCGATTCATATGGACACCGATGCCGAACAACCTATGCCGTCGGTTGCTCTGATCGAAAAACCCGATGTATCCGCGATTCCGGATTTCTCTGGAACAGCCGCAGCGGAAGCCGCAGCAGCAGAAGCCGCCGCAGCAGAAGCCGCAGCAGCAGAAGCCGCCGCAGCAGAAGCCGCCGCAGCAGAAGCCGCGGCTGCAGAAGCCGCAGCAGCAGAAGCCGCAGCAGCAGCAGAAACCGCAGCCGCAGAAGCCGCAGCCGCAGAAACCGCAGCAGCAGAAACCGCAGCAGCAGAAGCCGCAGCAGCAGAAACCGCCGCAGCAGAAACCGCAGCAGCAGAAACCGCAGCAGCAGAAGCAGAGGCCGCCGCCGCAGCGGCAGCAGCAGAAGTGGCAGCAGCAGAAACCGCAGCAGCAGAAACCGCAGCAGCAGAAACCGCAGCAGCAGAAGCCGCAGCAGCAGAAGCCACAGCAGCTGAAACCGCAGAAACTAGCGAACTCGAAATTCCACAAGACACACCAGAGCCCGAACGTGTTTCACTCGACGCTTTCTTAAGCATGGAACCCGAAATCAGCGAACTGGGTGTTAGCGAAATTGAAATCGACGAACCTGTCGCCGTAGTCGAAGAAGCTGAATTTGTTATGGAAGATGCGGCTTCGGTCGAAAAAGTCGAAGCCGCTCTTGAAGCAACGCCAGAGCCTGCGCCAGAATTCGGCGGAGCAGATGACGCACTCGCCGCAATGATCGCCGCTTATGGCGAACAACCCAGCATCGAAGCGCAAGCCGCCTTTGCCGAAGAAGACGCTGCCGTCGTTGACGCTACTGAAGCAAGCGAAGTCCCCGCGTCCGAAGATACAAATATTGAAACCGATACTGGTTTGGTCGTGCCGGCACAATCAGAAGACAGCGCTGTCACGGACGCTGCCATGGCCGATGAAGATTATTACGGCATGAGCCTGGATGAGTTGGATGCACTCACCGCGCCGGGTGTTGCGGCGCCAATGCCAGAAGCCATCGCAGAAGATGAAACTCCTGCAAGCAATATCGCGGCAGAAGAAGTGGTCGCCGAAGAAAATGTTGCCGAAGAAATTATTGTCGTTGATGAAGTTGCAATAGAAGAAGTTGCAGCAGAAGAAGTTGCAGCAGAAGAAGCCGTCGCAGAGGAAGAACTTCGTTATACCGACGATCCCGAAGAACAACCGGCAGAAGTCCTCGCCCAGGTTGAAGAAGTTGCAGCACCCGTGGCTAGCTTTAGCCGCGCTGCGGTGCCGCTGGCTATCGATCCAAGCGACCCGGACGAAGCTTTGGATATGAGCGATCTGGATGCCGAATTGCTCGATATTTTCCTGGAAGAATCCGGCGATATTCTCGATCACTCCGACGGCGTGCTCGCGAAATTGCGTAACAACCAAACCGATATGGATTTGATCGTTGATCTGCAACGTGACCTGCATACTTTGAAAGGTGGCGCTCGCATGTCCGGTATTTTTCCGGTCGGCGAGCTGGGTCATACCATGGAATCATTGCTCGAAGCTGTGGCCGAAGGTCGCGTGCCGCTCGATAACACTGGCGTCGTAGTACTTGAGCGTGGCTTCGATCGTCTGCATAGCATGGTGACTCGTGTTGGTGAACGCAGAGCCTTGGCAATGCCAAGTAATTTGATTGCACAATTTGAAACGCTGGCGCTGGGTCGGACACTTGAAACCGTTGCCGATACCGAAGCGGCTGCGCCACAAGAATTGGGTCAAACCGTCGCCGAAGAAACTCCGGTTTCCGATACAGCGCTCGCCACGCCGGCACCTGCCGTTGTCGAAAAAGTGGCACCGGTTGCACTCAAACCTTTGTCGGCGCCGACCGAAGCTTTTGTTGATGACGACGACGGCTCCGGTGTGCGCGCACCGCAAGAACAAGTGCGTATCCGTGCTGACTTGCTCGACAAGTTGGTGAACTATGCTGGTGAAGTCGCAATTTATCGCGCACGTCTGGAACAACAGTTAGGCGCCTTCCGCGGCGCACTCGGCGAGCTTGGCCAAACCACCACGCGTTTACGTGAGCAATTACGTCGTCTGGAAATTGAAACCGAAGCGCAAATTGTTGCCCGCTATCAACGCGAAGGCGAAGACACTGGCGAAACTTTCGATCCGCTTGAACTCGATCGCTTCACGACACAGCAACAGTTGTCGCGTTCCTTGTCGGAATCGGCAAACGATTTAATCAACTTGGAAACCACGCTTGACGATTTAACCCGTCAATACGAAACCTTGTTGCTGCAACAAGCGCGCGTCAGCTCGGATCTGCAAGAAGGTTTGATGCGCACCCGAATGGTGCCCTTCGATGCCTTGGTCCCGCGTTTGCGTCGTGTACTGCGACAAGCCGCTTCCGATACTGGCAAGCAAGTACAGTTGAAAGTCGATGGCGCCTCCGGCGAAATGGATCGCAACGTGCTTGAACGCATGACCGCGCCACTGGAACATATGCTGCGTAATTCGATGGCACATGGTCTGGAATTGCCGGCCGATCGTCGTAAAGCGAAAAAACCCGAAGAAGGCATTGTCCGCATCGTGGTGCAACGCGAAGGTTCAGAAGTCGTATTAAAAATTATTGACGATGGTCGCGGCTTGAATAAAGAAGCGATTCGCAGCAAAGCGATCGAACGCGGCTTGCTGGTCGCCGATGCCGAAATTTCCGATTCGGCGCTGTATGCCATGATTCTGGAAACCGGCTTTTCGACCGCCGAAACCGTGAGCCGTTTATCCGGTCGTGGTGTTGGTATGGACGTGGTTTACAGCGAAATTCGCCAGCTCGGTGGTACGCTGCAAATCAATTCCGACGAAGGTAAGGGCAGCGAATTTATTATCCGGCTGCCGTTTACGCTCGCGGTAACGCAAGCGGTATTTGTAAAAATTGGCGACACTAATTTCGCTGTGCCAATCGCCTCGGTACAAGGTGTCGGCCGCATTGGACGTAGCGATCTGGAAACCCAACTCGCATCCGACACACCTGTGTTCGCATACGCGGGTGAAGACTACGCCATTCACGATCTTGGTCGTTTAATCGGCCACGGCAGCGCGAAAGCCGTTGATAGCTTGCAGATGCCATTATTACTCGCGCGTTCTGGTGACCTGCGTGCCGCCATCTGTGTCGATCAAGTCATGGGCAGTCGCGAAATCGTGGTGAAACCGGTCGGTCCGCAAGTGAACTCGATACCGGGTATTTTTGGCGCCACCATCATGGGTGACGGCCGCGTGGTGATGATTCTCGATGTAGCACCATTGGTGCGCCGCTTCAATGTGATTCGTCGTGAGGACGCTCCTGTCGTGCCGGTCGCCGCACCTGAAGTCAAACGCGTATCAGCGGTGATGGTGGTGGATGATTCGATCACCATGCGTAAAGTGACTGGACGTGTATTGGAGCGGAATAATTTTGAAGTGCTGACCGCAAAAGACGGTGTCGATGCGGTTGAAAAAATGGCAGAGCGCGCGCCGGATCTGGTCTTGCTCGATATCGAAATGCCACGCATGGACGGTTACGAAGTGGCACAACACATGCGATCCGACCCACGCTTGAAAGACGTACCGATCATTATGATCACCTCGCGTACCGGCGATAAACATCGTCAGCGTGCAATGGATCTGGGTGTTGATCGTTACCTCGGCAAGCCTTATCAAGAAAACGAATTAATGCGAAATGTGTTTGAAATTCTTGGCATGGAGCCGGTCAATGGCTGATGCAGGCGTACGCGTTGCCCTATTAGCCAAAGCGGGTGAATCGCGCAATCAACTCCGTACCGCTTTGCAAGACTTGGGTGCGGACTTGGTTTGCGAAGGTGATCCGGGCGAGTTAAATCCGGGAGCAGTCAGTGAGCTAAATCCGAAAGTAATGGTGGTAAGTTTAGAACCCAGCGTTGAAGCGGCACTGGATAAATTTGACGAACTTCTCAGCAGCTCCAATATCGAAGTTGTTTATGACGACGCCGAAGTAAGTGGCCAACTCAATGGTTGGGATTTAAATCGCTGGGCACGCCATCTTGCCGCAAAAATTATTGGCAGCGATTTAATGCCACCCGTACCGGAAGGCTCGGCTATGGCAGCGCACGACGAGTGGCAACCACAGCCCGGCGCACCAGAAACGCCGGCAGAAGCCATGGCCGATGCCAAGCTCGAAGATTATTTGCACGCAACCCAATCACTCGCGACCGATGTGCCGGTGAATGAAAGTTATTCGGATGCATTGCAACGCGATGTGCCTGAACTTCAGACAGAAGAAGAACCTGAAACCAGCTTAGATGTAAACATGGATGATCTTGAACATGCGATGCGCTCAAATATCGTTGACGATCAACATGAGCCATTAGCAGAATCCAAAATCGAAATCGAAAACAGAGCACCAGCCGTTGATGAATTCGAGCTAGCGGAGTTCGATGGCTTTATGTCTTCGGAAGCCGCAGCAAGCGCAGCAGCGGAAATCGGCAACGATTTCATTGCGGCTGAAGTGCACACCCATGAAGTACAGGCAGAGCTGAGCAATGAAAATTTCGCAGCGCCCGAAGCTCAAGCCCATACGGAACTGAGTCTTGAAGATTTGTCAGCGCCTGAAGCTTCTGCATTTGAGCAGCCAAGCCAAGCAGCTGCCAGAATTGAAAACGATGATTTCATCAGCTTCGATAATTCGCAGGCCGAAATAAAAGACGAAATCAGTCTGGGTGATGATTCCGATTTTGATATCGATTTGTCGGCACTTGAAAACAGTGAAGCGGCAGTCGCTGTTGAAGATCACGCTACCCTGGATTTTGAAGATAACGCCAGTACGCTAGCCGATTTTGAAGTGAGCGAACAGGCAGTAGCTTTCTCGAAATATCAATCCGATGATGCGGTGGAAATGAGCAGTAGTATGGACGACGATGTTGCTGCCTTGGCCGCGCAACTCGATGAATTCGAGAAAAACGATAATCGTGCCGCTGCGCAAAATATGGATTTTAGCAATCTTCAGGAAAGCACCCCAAACGCCGTACCGGCTCAAGAAACAGCAAATAATAATTCCGGTTCAGAGCAAGTCGCAAAAGAAACGCCGAAGTTCGACCTCTCTTCGCTTAGCTTGCTGGATATGGATGCCGAAATTCCGACACATGGCGCTGCACCAGTTGCCGCCACCAGCGCTTTGCTGAAACGAAATAAATTCTCACTCGAAGCCATGGAAGGTGAAGAGCCTTCTGAAAAACCCTTGTCCGATATTGGCGCCGTTTTAATTCTCGCCGGTATGGGCGGCCCCGATGCCGTGCGCCAGTTATTGAAAGCACTGCCAGACACTTTGAATGTGCCGGTATTGCTGTATCAACATCTTGAAGTTGGCAAACACGACCGTTTGGTAGCGCAATTACAGAAAGTCAGTAATTTGCCGGTGTATCTCGCGGTCCAGGGAAATACTGCCGAGGCCGGGCAAGTGGCGGTTATGCCTGTTGGCGTCGGTCTGGATTTAGTCGAGAACGAATTATTTTTCGGCGGCGCCGATAGCCAGCAGGAATTAGTGGCGACCTTGCCAGCCAAGCATAGCGTGGTCATCGTATTAAGCGGTGCTGCCTATGAAACAGCGGCAGAAGCGGCCTACGTGCAGAGTCAGGGTGGC
>JAYSXB010000148.1:0-10862 GCA_043717775.1 Arenimonas sp. | reverse complement strand
TTTCAATTTCGTTTTCAGACACGGATGGGGTTCCTCGCAATGGCGAGTTAGGGATAAAAGAAGGGGTTTAACAGATCGGCGCTTGCGCCTTTTGAGGCCTAAAAGTACACCGATAGGGCGTTATGTGCAAGCAAGCGCCTGAATCGCGGTTCATTGCTGGCTGTTTTATCTGAACGTAAAAATAAAAACACCGGCCTGGGCCGGTGTTTAATACTTCTAAAGAATTAAAAAAAATTACAGCGCTTTTTCAACAAACTGGTTCAACTGGGCTTTGCCGACCGCGCCCACTTGAGTGGAATCAACGGCACCGTTTTTGAACATCATCAAAGTTGGAATGCCGCGAACCGCGTATTTGCGTGGCACGCCGGGGTTTTGGTCAATATTGATTTTGACGACTTTGACGCGGCCTTCAAAGGTGGTCGCCATTTCATCGACGATCGGGCCGATCATTTTGCAAGGGCCGCACCATTCCGCCCAGAAATCCACCAGTACCGGCACATCGGACTGCAAAACCTGGGCATCGAAATCGGCGTCGCCGACGTGTAAGACTTTATCGCTCATGTAAAACTCCAAAATAGTGGCTTAATCCACAAGAGACCAAGCGAAAGCCATTAGATGCTTGTAGATGCGTTAAACTGGGGGCCGATTTCACCAATTTCAATATCGGGCCCGAGACCAGTACGCAGTGTGCGTCCAGCGAGCGGCCCTTGCAAGCCGGATAAACCCGCTTTAATGAGTTCAAATGACTGATAAACCACTGACCGATATACCTTTTTCGAGTTTTAACCTACACCCCGATTTATTAGCAGGCCTGGAAGCCGCGGGCTTCAACCGCTGCACTCCCATTCAGGCCATGACCCTGCCAATCGCGCTGCAAGGCCGTGATGTGGCGGGTCAGGCGCAAACCGGTACCGGCAAAACCCTTGCCTTCTTGGTCGCTGCCTTTAATAGACTGCTCTCGAAACCTGCGCTGGCTAACCGTGGCCCGGCCGACCCCCGCGCCATGATTCTGGCCCCCACACGCGAACTGGCTATCCAGATTCACAAGGATGCCGAAAAATTCGGTGCAAGTTTAGGCCTGAAATTCGCCCTGATCTACGGCGGCGTCGATTACGACAAACAACGTGCCCAATTGCAGGCCGGTTGCGACGTGATTATCGCCACGCCGGGTCGCTTGATTGATTATGTGCGTCAAGGCGTTGTGCATCTGCATGCCTGCGAAGTTTGCATTCTTGATGAAGCCGATCGCATGTTTGATCTGGGTTTTATCAAAGATCTGCGTTTTTTGTTACGCAAATTGCCGCGTCGCGAAGAACGCCAGACTTTATTGTTCTCAGCCACTCTGTCGCATCGCGTGCTCGAGCTCGCTTACGAGCACATGCATGAGCCGGAAAAACTGATCGTCGAAACCGAATTTATTACCGCCGCCAAAGTTCGCCAGAAAATGTATTTCCCGGCCAACGAAGAAAAACTTCCTTTGCTACTCGGCCTTCTGTCGCGCAGTGAAGGCGCCCGCACCATGGTGTTCGTCAATACCAAAGCCTGGGTGGAACGCGTTGCCCGTGCTTTGGAAAAAGCCCATTACCGGGTTGGCGTTTTATCCGGCGACGTGCCGCAGAAAAAACGCCAAAGCCTGCTGACAAAATTCCAGCGCGGCGATCTTGAAATTATCGTCGTTACCGATGTCGCTGCTCGCGGCCTGCATATCGATGGCGTGAGCCACGTTTACAATTATGATTTGCCGTTCGATGCCGAAGATTACGTGCATCGCATTGGCCGCACCGCGCGTCTGGGTGCCGAAGGCGATGCGATTAGTTTTGCCTGCGAAATGTATGCACAAGGTCTGCCGGATATCGAAGCCTATATCGAACAGAAAATTCCGACCGAACCTGTTACTGCCGAATTACTGATCGCCATTCCGCGTACTCCACGCGTGCATGTGCCATCGGTGGAAGGCGAAGAAAACGACAGTATTTCCTCGATCTACAAAGAAGTACGCGAAGCCGCTGCCAACAGTAAAACCGGTAACAAACCCGGCGCCCGCAAGCCCGGTGGTCCGAGCAAACCCGGAGCATCGCGTTCATCGTCTTCCCCGCGTCCTGGTGATAAGCCACGCACACATGCGCCGAATGATGGAAAACCACGGCCACCGCGCACGCCACGACCGCCACGTGAAAGCACCAACACGGCAGCACTTATCACTGCTGAAATTCCCGTCGTTGCAGGCACGCCGAATAATGTAGGCGTATCGAAAGAATCTTTCCTGCAACGACTCGCGAAACGGGTGAAGTTTTGGGGCAAGAGTTAGATATCATCAATCATTAAGTTCAAATCGCTCTTACGAAGACGGTGATGGCGATAAGCAGATAGGCGGATACTCGTTTGGAGCCGCCATGCAAGTTTCGCAAGCCAGCATAAACCCCGTAAACTAAACAACATGATTGCTTTACTACGAGATCCCTATGCCCGTCCTGCGTTTTGATGCTGTTAGCAAAACTTATGCAGGGCCGCATAATGCCTTGAGTGATATCAGTTTTGCGGTGAATGCTGGCGAGATGTTGTTTGTTACCGGGCATTCTGGGGCCGGTAAAAGCACACTATTGAAATTAATTCATCTTAGTGAACGGGCAACCCGCGGTACCGTTTTGGTGAATGATAAAAATCTGGCGAAAGTGCGTGGTCGGCAAGTCGCTTTGCATCGTCGGCAAGTGGGCGTGGTGCATCAAGACCATCATCTGTTGATGGATCGCAGTGTGTTCGACAACGTGGCGCTGCCGTTATTAATCGAAGGCGTGCCTTCAAAAGAAATCGGCAAACGGGTTCGCGTCACGTTGGAAAAAGTCAGCCTGGCATCGAAAGAAAAAACGCGTCCGAGTGAATTGTCTTCTGGCGAACAACAACGCGTAGGCATTGCCCGCGCCCTAATCGCACAACCTCTTTTATTACTGGCCGACGAGCCGACCGGCAATCTGGATCCCTCGCTCGCGGCAGAAATCATGGTGCTGCTGGCCAGTCTATCGGCCCAAGGCAGCAGCGTGATTATTGCCAGCCATGATCTGGCCTTGGTCAAGCGCATGCGTAAACGCGTACTGGTATTAAGCCAGGGCAAGCTAATGGACGATATTGCGCCCGAGGAGTTGGCACCATGAGCGCCGCTAATACCACGCGAACCAATAACAGCGGCTTCGGCGCGCGTTTAAGTGCCTGGCGTGATCAGCATATTTATTCTTTTTTATCGAGTCTAGGTCGTATTGTTTCAAAACCGTTTTCCACTTTCCTGATTGTCGGCGTGATGGCTATTGCGATGGCAATGCCTCTGGCTTTGGGAATGGTATTGCTCAATGTGCAGCGAGTTTCCGGGACTGTGCAGGCCGCTCGCGAAATGAGTGTGTTCTTGAAACCCGAAATCACACTCGAGCAAGCAAAGGTCTTGGCAAAAAAATTAACTGCGCGTACAGATGTCGAAAAAGTCACCGTGGTCAGCCCGGATGAGGGCTTGGCCGAATTCCGCAAGCTCAGCGATTTAGCGCAAAGCATCGATTTGCTCGGTAGCAATCCATTGCCGAGCGTGCTGAAAATTCGCCCGAAAGATGACGGTATGGCCTTGGCCGAAGCTTTGCAGTTATGGCCAGAAGCCGATGTGGTGCAACACGATGGGCAATGGCGGCAGCGTCTGAACGCATGGTTGAGCCTTGGCGAGCGCATGTTGAAGATTCTGAGTCTGCTATTTGGTGTCGGCGTGTTACTCGTGGTTGGCAATACGGTGCGCCTGGACATCGGTAGCCGTCGCGAAGAAATAGCGGTGATGCAACAACTCGGTGCCACCGATGGTTTTATTCGCCGACCTTTTTTATATCTGGGTTTTTGGTATGGCTTGGCCGCTGGTGCGCTAGCACTGGGCTTGTCACTGTTTGCCGGCTTGGCGCTGGATGAGCGTTTGCGGCCATTGTTGGCCACCTATGACAGTCGGTTTACCCTGCAAGGACCTGATTTAATGATGGTCTTCGCCCTGCTGGCCGCTAGCGCCATACTAGGCTGGCTAGGCGCATGGCTCGCCAGCGGCCATCATCTCAGGCAAACTCGACCTACAGATTTGTAAATCAAGACCCTATGAATACACCTAGCTTCAAAATGTTCGACACCGCAACACCGCGCATCATGGTCGTGGACGGGTCAAAAGTTGTGCGCAAAATGATTGAAGGTGTATTGCGGCAAGAGCTCAGCTCGATGGAGTTTATTGGTTGCGAAACCGCTGAAGAAGCAAAAACCGCCCTGCAATCGGGTAGCGTTAATTTAGTCACGATGGCACTGCGTTTGCCGGACATGGACGGTCTTGAATTAGCGAAATATATTCGCGAACACACACCGCAGGCGTATATCCCGATTATCGTTGTGTCCGGTGATGTGCAGGAACGTCTTGAAACCCGTTCGATCACCGACGATGTCACCGATTATTTCGACAAGTCGCTTGGCTTTAGCGCACTGGCTTCATTTATCAAAGGCTATGTTGCACCGGAATCGGAAGCCGGTTGCGAAGTTTTGTATGTCGAAGACAGCCGTGTGGTTGCCATGGCAACTCGCCGCATGCTTGAAAAACACGGCCTGAAAGTTGTACACGCCACCTGTGTTGAAGACGCCGTTGCCCATCTTGAAACCATGATGGCGCAGGGTCGTATTCCCGGCCCGGATATCGTATTGACCGACGTGTATTTGAAAGGCGATTTAACCGGCAAGGATTTATTGCAAAGCATTCGCAATACTTTCGGCTATCCAAAAGGTTTATTGCCAGCTCTGGTGATGACTGGCGATGCCAACCTCGCCAATCAAACCGACCTGCTGCGTGCCGGCGCGAATGATCTCGTACAAAAACCGATTGAAGAGCGTTTGCTGGTAACAAAATTATTGTTCCAGCTGCGGGTCGGCAGACAAATGCGCGCAAAATTGCAGAAGCAATAAGTTTGTGGACTGCGTATCTCGGGTCATGGCTTCACCTGACCCGGGACGGCCTGCGACCTAGACAATATAAAAAAGAAACCCGTGGGAGCGTCCGTAAGGCGCGAAAAACCTGCGACATAATTAAAAACCAAATCACGCTTCACCGCTCCGGGATGATTGTCTATCCATTTCCCGGGTCAGGTAAAGCCATGACCCGGGCTACGCATCTCCTATAAACTCCTTCAGAAAACATATCCAAAGCTGATGCCAGAAACCACCATCCAACTCGAAGCCTCCTGGAAATCTCGCATCGGCGATTATCTGCAACGACCCGACATGCGTGCACTCTCGGATTTTTTGCGCAGCGAAAAAACCAAAGGCAAAAAAATCTATCCGCGCGGCACCGATATTTTTACCGCCTTGAATACAACGCCATTTGAACAAGTCAAAGTAATTATTCTCGGGCAAGATCCTTATCACGGTCCTGGCCAGGCACATGGCCTGTGTTTTTCGGTATTACCGGGTGTTGATATTCCACCATCGCTCAGAAATATATATACCGAAATCGAACGCGATTGTGGCATCGCCAAACCCCATCACGGTTGCTTATTGCATTGGGCCAATCAGGGCGTGTTATTACTCAATGCTGTGTTGACGGTAGAAGACGGCAAACCCGGTGCCCATCAGAATAAAGGCTGGGAAGGTTTTACCGATCATATCGTCGAGCAATTAAATTCCGAACGCGAAGGTCTGGTCTTCATGCTCTGGGGCAGTTACGCGCAAGCCAAAGGCCGCGTGATTGATTCACGCAAACATTGCGTTTTGCGTGCCCCACATCCGTCGCCACTGTCTGCATATCGCGGCTTTATGGGTTGTGGGCATTTTTCTGCCGCCAATCGCTGGTTGGTCGGTGGACAGAAGACGGCGATTGATTGGTCGGTGCCAAATTTGTAGGAGCGTCCTTTAGGCGCGATAGATCTGGCCTGATTTCAATCATTATTGCAGACCATTCGCGGCTGACACCGCTCCCACGAAATACATTGGTAGGGAGGGCCTTCTAGGCACGATAAATTACGCCAGATCTTTCGGGCCTAGAAGGCCCTCCTACGGTTTGCTCCAAGAACAATACAAACTCTCAAGCGGCCAAAGTTTTCGTTTCAAACTCCGCCAACCATTCATCGTCCGAACCATCGCTCACGCCTTCAAACAAGAAGGTGCTGAGATAGCGTTCGCCGGTATCAGGCAGCATCGCCAAAATTACCGAGCCCTGCTCGGCTTTTTCTGCAACGCGTAGTGCCGCTGCTAAAGTAGCACCCGCTGAAATGCCGACAAACACGCCTTCTTCCGCTGCCAATCGACGCGCGGTATCGCGTGCAAGTACATCGTCGATTGGAATAATTTCATTGGCGATATTTTGATTGAGGACCGCCGGAATAAAATCCGGTGTCCAGCCCTGAATTTTATGCGGCGCCCAATCTTTGCCAGCCAACAATGATGCGCCGGCAGGTTCAGTGGTAATAATTTTTGTCTGCGGCCGTGCCACTTTCAACACTTCGCCAACCCCGGTCAAAGTACCGCCGGTGCCCCAGCCGCTGACAAAATAGTCGAGACGTTTACCGGCGAAATCCAGCAGAATTTCCGGCGCGGTGGTACTTCGGTGATAGGCCGGGTTCGCCGGATTTTCAAATTGTCGTGCCAAAAACCAGCCGTGTTTACGCGCCAATTCTTCGGCTTTGCGAACCATGCCGCTACCGCGTTCTGCGGCGGGCGTCAAAATCACTTTTGCACCGTAGGCACGAATCAATTTTCTGCGTTCAATCGAAAAGGTTTCCGTCATCACCGCCACAAAAGGATAACCACGGGCGGCACACACCATTGCAAGCGCGATACCGGTATTGCCTGAGGTGGCTTCGACCACGGTTTGTCCTGGCTTCAATAAACCTTTTTGTTCGGCATCAAGAATAATCGCGAGTGCCAATCGATCTTTCACCGAACCACCGGGATTGAAAGACTCGACTTTCACGTATAAATCCACATGCGCCGGTGCAATGCGATGAAGTTTCACAATCGGAGTAGAGCCGACAGTATCGAGAATGCTGTTGTAAATCATGGAAGTCTCCGACTATTTTTTATGCTGCTACTGAAAGAAAATTTTCTGTCTGAATTTCGTTCGCGCCTAGTGGTGCATCGCCGAACCAGTGCAAGCTGTTGGCGAATGCGGCAACTTCTCCAATAATGAGCAATGCAGGGGATTTCACCTGATGCTGTAATGCCCGTTGCGATAGTTTTTCCAGCGTTCCAACAATCACGCGCTGCTCGGGTCGCGAACCGTTTTCAATCAGGGCAATCGGCGTACTTGGATCACGGCCATACTCCATTAATTTATTTTGCAGGCGGTCCAGACTGGCAACACCCATATAGACTGCGAGCGTTTGTTTTTCGGCGGCGAGTTGTTGCCAATCCAAACTATCTTCGGATTTTGCACAATGCGCGGTGACAAAACGCAGTGATTGTGCGTGATCGCGATGCGTCAAGGGAATGCCGGCATAGGCGGCACAAGCCAAGGCTGCGGTAACGCCGGGAACGATTTCATAGGGAATATCGTTGGCGCGTAACACTTCGCATTCTTCACCGCCACGACCAAAAATAAACGGATCGCCGCCTTTCAATCGCACAACACGCTTGCCAGCTTTTGCATGTTCCAGCAACAGTGCATGAATCCCTTCTTGCGTGGTGCTGTGATGGCCCGACTCTTTCGCCACCTCAATAAATTCGGCGTCGCGGCGTGCGAGTGCCAAGACTTCTTTGCTCACCAAACGATCATGCAAAATTACATCGGCTTCGTTCAACAAACGCAATGCACGCAAAGTTAGCAAACCGGCATCGCCGGGGCCAGCTCCCACGAGTGCCACAGAACCTTGTTTCGCCAGAGCATCTTGCTGCGATAAAGCAGACAGCAATGCATGCTCGGCTTTGATCGATTGACGCTGACGCAATAGCGATAGAATCGGACCTGCCAACAGCTTTTCAAACCAGCGCCGCCGTTGTGGCAATACCGGCAGATGCTGACGAATACGTTCGCGATGCTGGGCCAGCAAGGCCGTCAAACTGCCATAAGATTCGTCGAATTGCGCTTCCAGTTTTTCGCGAATATGACGCGCTAACATCGGAGCGGCACCGGCACTGGAAATGGCAATTTGTAGCGGTCCGCGTTCAATCACCGATGGCACCTGATAGCTAGACAACTCGGCATCATCCACCACATTAACGAATAAGCGACGCTCTTGGGCAGCCGCAGCGATGTATTGATTTACTTCAATATCGTCGGTGGCGGCGACGACCAGCCAGACATCATTCAACCAGGACGCTTCAAATTTTCCCGGTAAATAATCAATGTCGTTTTTTTCTGCCAATGCTTTTAGTTCATCGACTAATTCGGGTGAGCCAACACGAACAAGGGCTCCGGCGGATCGCAAGGCCGCAATTTTTCTTAATGCCACCACGCCACCGCCCACGACGAGCACGGGGCGATTTCGCAAATCGGCAAATAAGGGAAACAAACGGCTGCTCATGATTGGGCTGGCAAAAGATTAGGCGGTGATGACACGCTAAACCCGCCAATGACGAGGGTGAAATGATTTGGGCTACTGAGTCCATACTCAGAAGTTATGTGCCACAGTCGGTTTGGACTGGACGCCTCCAGACACATGGGCTAGCATCGTTTATTCAGTTAAATAAATCCGGAGAGCCGTCATGTTGCTCATGTGTTGTCGTACGCCGCGCTAAAAATTCCGTCTCGCGTTCACGATTATGAGAGCTTTCCATGACACTGACACAACTCCGCTATTTACTCGCCATTGCCGATTCGGGGCTGAACATTACGCTCGCCGCCGAGAAAGTCCATGCGACGCAGCCGGGTCTTTCCAAGCAGCTTAAACAATTGGAAGACGAGCTCGGTTTTATTTTATTTACTCGCGGCGCCCGCAGCCTTGAAAGCATTACTCCGGCGGGCGAAAAAGTGATTGAGCATGCGCGTATTTTATTGGCCGAGGCAAATAATATTCGCGCCATCGCCGCCAATTTGCGTCGTGACAATCAGGGCGAATTGCATATCGCCACCACGCACACACAAGCACGTTATGCGCTGCCCTCGGCATTGGCCGCATTGAACCGCCAGTTCCCGAATGTGGCCGTGCATTTAACACCGGGTGGCGATAGCGAATCAATCGCAAGCCTGGCTCGCGGCGATGCCGAGATCGCCATCATTAGTACTGCGGGCAGCGCGCCGAGTGCCGCCGATTTGGCCATTCCCTTATATCGCTGGGATCGTGTTGTGTTGGTTTCGAAACAGCACGAACTCGCGAAACTTGATCGGCCTTTAACTCTGGCGGATATCGCAAAGTTTCCGCTGGTAAGTTATGAATCTACGCGCGAACCGGAATCTTCTTTGCGCCAGGCTTTTTCAAAGGCCGGACTCGATATGAGCATTGCCGTCACGGCGCGCGATGCCGACTTAATCAAGACTTATGTGCGTGCCGGTTTTGGTGTTGGTGTTTTGGCTGAAATGGCGATTACGCCGGAGGACGCCGATCTAGTGGCGATTCCTGCCGATAATTTATTGCCGCGTTGCACGGCTTGGCTTTTACTGCGACGTGATCGTGTGCTGCGTGATTACACACAAGCATTGATCACACGTTTATTACCTCAACTGCATGCACTCGAATTGCAACGTGCCATCAGCGAAGGCGAAATTTTGCATATTAATCCGCTGCATTGGCGCGATATTGCACGGCCCGGCACCATGGGTGATTTTGAAATTTAATCAACATTCGCCTGCCCGTGGGAGCGTCCGTTAGGCGCGAAGAATCACGCCAGACCTGTCGCGCCTAAAGGCGCTCCTACGATTTTATCGCTCAACAATCGCCGCCACGCCCATGCCACCTGCGGTGCAAACCGAAATCAATACACGGCCATTGCCTTTGTCTTTCAATAGTTTTGCGGCGGTGGCAATTATGCGGGCACCGGTCGCTGCGAACGGATGCCCCATGGCCAGCGATGAACCGACCACATTGAGTTTGTTGCGATCAATCGAGCCGAGTGCTTTATCGAGACCCAATTTGGTTTTGCAGAACTCTTCCGATTCCCAGGCTTTTAGTGTGCACAAAACCTGTGCGGCAAAAGCTTCGTGGATTTCGTAAAAATCAAAATCCTGCAAGCTCAGATTATTGCGCGCCAGTAATTGCGAAACTGCCCAAGCCGGTGCCATGAGCAAACCTTCGCCATGAACAAAATCAACCGCGGCCACTTGCGAGTCACGCAGATAAGCCTGTACTTCCAAACCATTCGCTGCCGCCCATTCTTCCGAAGCTAATAAGGCTGCCGATGCGCCGTCGGATAAATTGGTTGAATTACCTGCTGTGAGTGTGCCTTGGCCGCTGGTTTTATCAAACGCTGGTTTTAATGTTGCGAGTTTTTCAAGCGTAGTGTCCGCTCGCAAAATATTATCTTTATCGATACCGCGAAACGGTACGACTAGATCTTTATAGAAACCACGCTCGTAGGCGGCAGCAGCTTTTTTGTGAGATTCAAATGCCAGCTGATCTTGATCGGCGCGGGTAATTTTCCATTCCTTCGCCATTTGTTCGCAGCTTTCGCCCATGCTCTTACCGGTGCGTGGTTCGGCAACGCCGGGGAATTCGGGTTTGAATTCACTGAATGAAAAGCCTTTCAATAAAGCACCTATGCGCTGACCAAAAGACTTCGCCATATTGGCATTCAATAAACGACGACGCATTTTTTTACTGACCGCAATCGGTACGTCTGAAGTCGTATCCGAGCCACCACCAATGCCCACTTCAATTTGACCGAGTGCAATTTTATTGCCGACGGCAATGACGGTATCCAAACCGGTACCGCAGGCACGTTGC
>JAYSXB010000147.1:0-10912 GCA_043717775.1 Arenimonas sp. | reverse complement strand
CAAGCAGGATTACAAATATCCACATCTACTTTCCAGTTCAATAAAATGCCGCCGGTATCTTCCTTACGCGTGAAATTTCCGGTCAAGTGCTGTTCCTTGCCTTTGGTGGAAAGTTTCAGCACCGCATTTTTTCTCATGCCTCGCGACAAAATAAAGTGTGCATCTTGCATGGGTAGCGTTTGATAGTTCGGAGCCGGGATCATGCCGGCAATGAATACATGAATTAATAATGCACGATTAAATTTCGGACTCATATCGCGTATTGCAGCTTCGTCAAAATTCACGATAACCTGGTCACCTTTTCGCACCGCGGTCACTCCCACTTGAAAGCCTAATGGGTGTGCGGCGGTATTGAATACTGCACCCATTTCATCCGGCGGCAGCGGTATCGTTGGAGGTGGTGCTATTAGTTTATGGAACGCTAGCTGTGTTTTTAATTTCGGATTTAATTTCAGCGCGTCTTCCCAGACCTTATAGCCAATTGCTGCGCCATCGAAGCGGCCACGCATAGTGCTACCAGGTTTTCCACTGAATGCTTTTGGCTCGCTCAGGATCAACTTGCCGCCAATCTCGACCGTATATTCCCAGTAGGGAATGCGATTATTATCATCAGTATAAAATTCAATACTCAAAGATCCGGTAAACGGGCCTTCGTAACGGTTACACATACTGGTGTACAGATCTTTGGTGACGTAATTAGCAAGATCCAACATCAGGCCTGGGGCACTGGCGCCTAAGTTAGATTGGTTTCTAGCTTGTATGTCTTTTCCCGTCGGGCCAGAGAGACCCACCGCCACGGTTTGATAGCCGCGCAAGTTGGCCACCCAAACCTTTACTGTTTCGGCTTCTGCAAACTTTGCACCGGTATTTCCATATTTGTGATTATCGATCAGCGCAGGTGACACCTTATCGGTTAGATGATTGATCATCGTATTGACGATATTACCTTCGAAATTCATCAGGGTGGAAGTCAGGTTCAATGCCTCGACAACGGTATCCAATCGTTCACATGAACTGGCACCAAAACGCGAGGCACGAATGGAGTCACCGACACTATTGGACTCGACCGCGATTTTTTCAAAGTTTTCAAAGATCGGTGTTACCAACTCGGCACGCTCTTCTGGGGGCAAGGCCGCAATCACTGGCGGCGGATTGGGAATAAGTATCGGACGTCTTTTCTTACGGCCATTTAATTTATTTTTGATGACCGTATAACGTCCGATAACTTCTTGCTTTTCTGCACTGTCTGGAATGTCCGCCAGTAATTTATCCATAGTGCTAACGAAAGTGGCTTCGGTCGCGTCCATGCTGGCAGCGTATTGTTTCTGAAATTCGTCGAATGCGTCTTCACCGACAACATCAAATTCTGTTGTCGCCTTTCCCTTTCCGTCGGGCGCGGTCACCGTAGCGGTGTAGTGCCCGATGTGAATGGTGTTTTTGACATTCAAAGCCCACTGGCCTTTTGCATCAAGGACAACATCGAGTTGAATGGGTTTGGCTTGCTTTCCTATCGCAGGTTTCGGCTTTACATCAATCGTGATGAGCACATTCACCTTGGCGCCGGCCTGTGTAACCGGTGTCTTCCCACTGAGCATTATCGGTGCACCCGGCAAGGCGACTTTGGGGTTGGAGGTCACACTGATCGGTGCGTTAATCGTTTCCATCTGCGCGCTGACGGAAATGGGTAACAAGGCTGAAAAAAACAGACTAATCACCAATACAGGCCAAGCGCTAGATTTGAGCAGGCTGGTCGTCATTTCATTTTCCCCGCTTCAATTTTTGCATAGCCATGGCCAATAAATGCACGCAAATCGTCATCGCTCATGCCGCCATGACGAACAGAAATTTGCGCATCGCCTTTGACGGTATTGAATTGAATCGCACCATCGGAAGCCGCTTCCCACGGACCTTCGACGCCTTTGCTTGCCCTCAATGCAACACCCTGCTCCGCGCCTTCGGCATTAATGCTTTTTGCAAAACCTTCGAAGCTCGCATTTTCGCCTCGATAGTTACGATAACCGTTGCGCAAAGTTACGCTGACGACAAATAGATGTGAGCGGCCATCTTTGCCGGTATAAGTAATTGTGCAATTGTTGTCGCTGCGTTCCGGCTCGCCTTTTTGTGGTCCCAATAATTTTGCGATATCGGCAGCGCTCCACAAGCTACATGGATCATCGGATGCATAACGTGCAAGCAAATGCTTAAGCCCGTCTTTCTGCCCCGTTAAGCCGCTGATGTCGAGTGGCTTTGTGAGCCGTGGCAATGCCTTGTTGGCCAGTGCGGCCGCTTGTTCTGCCGTTGTAGCCAGACTGCCGCCAAAATCAATTTCCACCTGGCTGTCGCCTTGCATGGCAATAAAATTGCAGCAACCGCGAATTTTCGCCTCATCCCAATCTCCGACCAACTCGGTGCCATCTTGTAGTTTCAGCATGCCTTTGGTCGCGGCCTCGGCTTTTGCCAAGTTGCCACCGATACCCGCATTGATGGCACCGGCGTCGGTCCACTCGGCCTGCACGGTGAGGTTTTTATTGTCGGCGCTGAAGTACCAGCAGTAATAGCCAGTTTCGTCCGGCATGGCAGCGCTGTCGCCAATAGGGTTCCCGCCGCGATACGGGGCGAACGCCAATGGTGCGCCGAGCACGGCTTCGACTTCTTTCGGTTCCAGCAAACGACATGGGTCATGCGGGTCGGGTGTTTTTGCAAGATCGGCGGCAGCGGTCGCGGCAGAATCGGCCATGCCGTCAGCGCCTGCTACCGCATCGCCATTTTCATTTACTGCGTCTTTATTTTTACAGCCAGCGATGCCGACGACGAGTAATGTCGCCAATAAGATTTTCAGGGTTTTCGTTTTCATGATCTTGGCCTTTGTTGTTCTGGCGAGAGGTTTATAGACAATTACGCGCCAGCTCGACGCGGCGATTGGCTGCGCGTCCCTCTAGCGTGTCGTTTTTTGCAACCGGTTTAGTAGCACCGAAACCATTGGCATTCAGGCGGGTTGCTTGTAATTTGTATTGCGTTGTCAATGCGGCACTAACAGCGGCAGCGCGACGTTTTGATAAATCCAGGTTGTAGCTTGCGCTACCGACATTGTCGGTATGCCCTTCAACACGTAGATTCCAGCCTGGATTTTTCGTCATCAAGTCAGCCACTGCACGTAAAGCCGGTGCCGATTGCGGAAGCAATGTGGCTTTGCCGAAATCAAAATAAATGCCATTCAATTCCGCACGGCAAGCACCGCTGGCCAGTGATTGTTGCAACACGCTAACTTGCGGTTGCGCAGCCGGGTAATCGATACGAATCGTTTGAAAAACGCTACGACCCTGGCGACTACGCAAACCCATCGGATTTCCGGAATTGTCGGCAACCCATTCTTCGATATCGACACTGTCACCGGCAACGGTAAAAACACCCTTGGCATGAATGGTTTGAATGACCACCGGCTTGCCATTAATTTTCACGGTGATAGGCACCGTGGCGTTACCGACGCGCTCCAATGTACCGCGAAAATATTTGCGACCCGATGTTACATCCAATATTGCAGGCATATTTTCCTGCTCGCCATAACGTGCAACAGTGCCTATAACCAGCGCCACTTTTCCGCTCGATTTTAATTGTGTAAACGAGGCTTTTGACAAGCCCATGGTGGAACCGGGAAACATGACTGGATCGCCATCCTGGAATACCTGATTTTGTTTGTTGGATGAAGCCATATCTTCGCGCCTTACACGACGCATACGGGTGTCACTCATCAGCTTGCCATTGACTTGCGAGCGAAACTCCACGCTGATCTCGACGTAAGCAGCTGTTGCATCGCTGATCGTGGCGATCTGTTCTTCATCGCCGTTCGGTTTTTGAACGGCAGTGGTGACTACCATGCCTTTCACCAAGGGAATTTGTGCCGTTTCGGCAGCGCTGGCGGGAAGTACCGCCAGCAGCATCAAGAGCATGAAAGATGGTCGCAACATGATGTTGTACTCAGTAGGCCACAAGTTCGACACGGCGATTTTTGGCGCGCCCGTCTTCGGTTGCATTGGTTGCAACGGGGGCAGAAAACGAATCACCAAAACTTTGAAGACGTTTTGCATCGGCACCATGTTGCGTGATCAATGCCAACACGACCGCCTTGGCACGACGTGTTGAAAGATCACGATTAGACTCGAACAAACCTTGGGTGTCGGTATGACCTACTACCAGTAAACGTAATTTGGGGTCAGCCTTCATCAACTTGGCAATTTCCACTAAGGACGCGGTCGATTCAGGTTTTACATCGGCTTTTGCGGTATCGAAAAGAATGCCATAGAGTGCTATGCGGCCATTCTTGGTCAACTCGGCGGACATTTCTGACGACGTCACTGTGACCATGCGGGCGACACGTGGTTTAGGTTCAATAATATCGAGTCTTACTCCTACGCGATCTCGTGGTATGACGTAATAATCTCCACCTGCTGCTTGTGCATTCAAGCCAGCATAGATCGTCACAAACATATCGCCTTCCGGCCGCTTAATTTGTAATGCAGCGTAGCGATATTCTTTATTCCAGGACATCCATCTACTTGAGCCCGGCATATCACCGTAAGTCTTTTCCATAAAATTATTAACGAAGTTATCTAGATCCTGACGTGCACCTGAATTCACGCCTTGAAATAACACTTGCACGCTGCCCAACTTGGCCAACTCTTCTTGATAGCCACGAATGGCTTCCAGGGTGGACACATCATTGGGCATCACATACACCAAGCTTGTGCTTACGCCCTCAACGGTGCGAGTTTTTGGCACGTCGATGCGGGCAGAACTTAAGCTCATCACCAATTCTGAAAATGCTTTCTTTTCCATGTAGCGAATGCTGGAACCGTTGAAGCGCTGAATTAATGGATGATCGCTAGTGCCTTTTAGATCGGTGCCATCCGGCAGATTGGCGGGATCTGCTGCACTTGCAGGCGCAACGAATGGAACAAGCAATAGCATTGCAAGAAAAATATAACGACTAAGTGATGACATAAAAATCTCCGGTTCGTGAGCTACTACAGTCCTATGAAAGTTGTATCGGAAGAGAGTGAAAAATGCGGACACGGGATGAAAAAAGATCTTTGATCGTGGGAGGGGCGTAAGCCCCGAATTGCCTGACGCTCAACGTGGGAGCGCCCGTCAGGCGCGAATGTCAAAGAAATGGTGAAACTACACGGTTCAAAATTGAAGATAAAAGAACTGTAGAACAATTTTGTCTTTATCGCAGATCATTCGCGCCTGACGGGCGCTTCCACGGGCAGGCTTTGTAGCAGCGCCCAAAATTGCTGGCAGTATTCGGGCCTTAGGGCCCTCCCACGAAATAAGATGAACTACGTAGAAGGCCGCTTGCGGGCGACGTGATTGTCGCCAGCAATTATGCAAAAGCTTAAATATTTTTTAACGTAGCAACGCGGATCAAAATGCAACCAGCTCAACCCGGCGATTTTTCGCGCGTCCGGCTTCGCTAGCATTCGTTGCGACAGGTGCTGCGAACGATGCACCGAAGCTTTGAAGACGCTTTGCATCAACACCGTATTGGGTGGTTAGTGCCAGCACGACCGCCTTTGCACGACGCGTAGAAAGATCGCGATTAGGCTCAAACAAACCTTGGGTATCGGTATGGCCCACCACCATTAAACGCAATTTCGTATCAGCCTTCATTAGCTTGGCAATTTCTACCAGCGATGCTTTTGATTCCGGCTTTACATCGGCCTTGGCAGTATCAAACAAAATACCGTAAAGCGAGACACGACCATTCTTGGCAATTTCGGCTGACATTTCAGTGGAAGTTACCGTTGTCATCCGCGCCACGCGTGCTTTAGGTTCAACAATGTCGATACGCACACCCACCCGATTAGGCGGAACGATGTAGTAATAACCACCGGAGGTATCGGCATTGAGGCCAGCGTAAATGGTGACAAACATATCGCCATCCGGGCGCTTGACCTGCAGGGCCATATAACGGAATTCTTTATTGAAGATCATCCATTTGCTGGAAGGGCTTTCATCACCATAGGTTTGTTTGTAAAAATCGGCGCCAAAGCTATCGAGCTCTTTGCGTGCACCGGCATTGACGCCTTGAAACAAAACTTGCACTTGACCAAGCTTGGCAAATTCTGCTTGATAAGCTCGCATGGCTTCGAGCGTGGCCAAATCATTGGGCATCACATATAGCAAGGTTGTACTCACTCCTTCGACAGTGCGATTTTTAAACGGGGTTACTTCCGCCGAGCTCAAACTCATCGTCAGTTCGGAGAACGCTTTCTTTTCCATAAAGCGAATACTGGAACCTTTGAAGCGCTGGATTAGCGGGTGATCACTGGTACCTTTTACGTCGGTACCATCGGGCAGATCGGCGGGATCTACCGCTGCGTGTACAGGCGAAACCAATGCGACAAGCAACAAGATCGGAAGAAAAATAAAACGAGTGAGTGATGACATAAAAATCTCCGGTTTACAGGCCACGTCAGGCCTATGCCAGATGTATCGGAAGATGGAATAAAATCCGGACATCCGTTGAGCAATAACATTCAACCGGGGGAGGCGCTTAAGCCACGAATTGCCTGAAGCTTCACGTGGGAGCGCCCGTCAGGCGCGAATGTCAAAGAAATTGTGAAACTACACGGTTCAAAATTGGGAACAAAAAACTTTAGAACAATTGCTGTCTTTATCGCAGATCATTCGCGCCTGACGGACGCTCCCACGGATACGATTTGTAGTAATGTGATAACGCTCAAAATTGCTGACAGTATTCTGGCCTTAAGGCCCTCCCACGTTTTATCGCATCACCATTGTTCGGAGCTTTTTGCGAGCTCGGCCACGGCCAGTTCAATCAAGGCACGTATCGCTTGATCGACACTTTCGCGTTGGGTTTTGCTACTGGAATGTTCCGGGGTCATTGCTCCTAACCCGCTTTTGCCGCTGAACGATAATTCGCTATCAATTAAATTGCCCACACCGGAAACCGACGAGCCCTTGGTTTCGATTTTTTTACGCACGTTAATGGCATCGACAATTTCGCCAGTGGAAGCATCAATCACGCGAATATCCATTCCGATGATGTCGGTGATTTTCCCGCTGCCGACATTCATGCCGCCAATGCCGGTATCACTTTTAGATTCTTCCGCACCAAGATTCGCTTCCGAAATTACCGGCTCAAAAATATAGCCTGCGCCCGCCAATTTATAAGCGCCTGCGTCGCCAGTGGTGACACCGTCCTCATTCAATCCACGTTCCTTTGCTAAACCGGCTTCCATTCGATTGCGCTCCATCACGCGAAAGCGGCGTGACTTGATCAACGCGGTCGTGAACATATCGGTGGCGGCGCGCACATTAATTTCAGCCACCTCGGAACGCACTTCATACACGGTGACCGAGTGCTTGCGGGCTTTCATTGAAACACCCTGCGCTTCCAGATCGCGTGTGGTTTCCGAACGATCAATATAAGGCTTACTGCCATCGGCATAGGCTGGTGATGCGAAGGGCAAAAGCAATAACGCAGATAAGATGATAGTTTTTTGAAAATCAGGGCGATTCATGGCGGTATTTCCTTAAAATAAATATTTGTTTGAAAATCAATCTTTAGAGACGAGTTTGCAGGTAACACTGCTGTCGCGCTTCACCACGACCAAACAGTTGTCGAAAGCAGTAGTATTTCTACAGCCGTAGTAACGTGAGCTGTCGGTTTTACTCAACACATAGCAACCTGGCAAATCGGCATCGGTAATAGGTGCGACTACCGGCACGAGCACATCTCTGCCCACTGCTACGGTACCAACACGCTGGTCGCGCGCTGCACGTGCGTCTGCAGCGGCTCTACGTCTTGCTTCTAGCGCTGCGCTATCGGCTATAGGTGCTTGTTCTTGACGCATCGACTCACGGGCTTGGCGTAATTCTTCCGGTGATAGTTGACGACGCGATTCGCTTCTTGGCTCGGCAGTGAGAACCCGATCGTCAATGCGCTGGATGGGCTCGCGATTATTCAAAGGCTCACGCGAAGTGCGTGGTTCATCGCTTGCACTGCGATGACGCGACTCCTTTGAGCTCTCTGTCCTAGGAGTGCGCTCATCAAGACCTTGCAGCGGGTCGCGCTGGTTCAAGGGCTCACGCGATGATGCTTCCTTACGACGACGTAATTCTGCTGCGGTTTCAGTTTTTGGAACGCGCTCATCAATACGTTGAATAGGTTCGCGCTCACGCAAGCGCTCGCTCGCATCGATTATTACACCATCGCGTGTAGTGGGAACTCCGACGGGGCTGGGTCTTTTCGCAGACGAGTCATTAATGCTTAGACGGCAAGACTTGAATGTGTTCTTCGCCGCTTCAAGACAAGCATCATTAAAACCTTTCCAACCCTCATTTATTTTCTCAACATAATCTTTGTTGAATTTGCCAGCTACTACTTGGTTTTTTTCATACCAAGTTTCCTCTGCGGCAGCACAAGCCTTGTAATCTTTTTCCAATTTTTCTTTTGGTGCAGCTTTTGAGCATTGGCCAATCATGTTTTCGACTGTTTTGTCATTTTTTTTAGTGACCAAGGTATGTTCGGCGTCGGAAATACAAACTTGCAAGCGGGCGCTCCACTCTTGGTTCGCACGCTTGCCAGCCCCACTGTCGAAATCACCAATCAAACCGGCGTTTTCTTCGCGCCAGTCTTTAACATCGGCGCGACATGCCTGGTAGTCATTGCCGATAGTGTCTTTGCACGATTGCGTTGGGCACTGGTTAATAAAATCGTTAACCTTCTCTTGGTCCTTGTCGGTGGTATCGAGGCGAATACATCTATTAGCTTCATAATGCTTCAACACAGCTTCTGCGAGCTTTGCACGTATTTTTTCTTCGGCATTAAAATCTGCCAGAGCAAGCTGCACGGCCTTGGCAGCATCGGCGTGAAATTGGCCAGCATCGACTTCGCTGAAATAGGTAAGTGCGTAAGCCCCAAGAGTATCGCTAGCCCAAAGTGCCGGCGGTGTATTAGATAACACCACAAGGCCGTTATGGGTTTTTTCTTTTTTCGGAATACCGAAGACAGCATCGATAGCTGCTTTTTGCATTGATGGAAGTTTTGGATGCAACGCGATGCTTGCAAGGGCATAGCATTCTGAATCGTTGGTAATCGATGCAGGTAATTTTGCACCAGATTTCAGATCGGAAAATTCTGCATAGGCTTTTTCGCGCTCCGCATTAACTAGCACCGAGGCTTCATATTCAAAAACGCGTTGAAACAATTCATGGCCAAAATATTTTTTCGGAAATAAAGGGCCGCCGGAACGCATATTGTCGCAGGTGTACCTGGCGGTATCTTCCGACTGAGTGTGGCCGTCAAAATAACTGACGCAGGGTTCCCAAACTTGTCTCCATATTTCATTACCATGCCATGCATTCGGATTGTTGAATTCATGTGCGGCGTAAAACTCCACTTTTGTCGCCCATTCATTGTTGTAATAATCCATGTAAGGCACGTGCTTGCTTTGCCCTGCGATAGCATCACCCAGATTGGAAACTTGGCGGATACCTTCTTCCGCTGCATCACCGGCAAAATTAACGACAGCGCCCGCAATTTCTTTGGCTTTGTCCCAAACCGGGCCGCCACATTTATCACCGATGTTGTCGGCGGTGTTCAATACTTTTTCGATGGTGTCGGTGTTTAGCCCGGCATCGACTAAATCACAGCCGCAGGTTAGCGAGCCGGACACAAAATCCATACCGGGAATTTCTGCGAGCACTTCACCGGAAATACCGCCGGCAGCAATACCGATCAGCTGATCTTTTGCCCCATCGGGCAACACGCCGAGCTCGCCAAGCGTTGCATTAAGCGCTTCGGCAACTGGTTTGGCTGCAGTGCCATAAAGTTTTCCGCTGCAATTAGGTTGTGATTTAGGTAAAACCCCGATATTCGCCAAGCCCACAACAACACCAATCGGTGCGGCAGTAGCGGGTGTTCCCAAACGGGTGACGCAATCGGGTTTAGTCGCAATAAACTTTAGCGCCTTGCCGCCTATGATTGCGGTATCGACCACACCTTCTTTCACCGCAACAGCGCAGGACCAAGCATCGTCAAACACATCGGCGTGCGCGGCAGGCGAGCCTATTGCTAGAGCAATAAAGGCATACAGCATGTTTCTGCGGCGTTTGGGACGGATGGACGATTTCATTGCATGGCTCCGGTCATCAGGCCCTGTTCGGCCCATTAACAGCTGTATCGGAGCAAGGTGAAAAATCCGGACATTGACACGGGAATTGGCAGCAAATTTGCTAGACTTGGGCTATGACAGCCGCAGACCTGCCACTACGCGAATCGTCCAGCACGCTTGTGCAGGAGCTCTATACCGAGCTCAAAAAAGTCGCCAGCCTGGAGCGCTGGCGTTTGGGAAATACCCCGACCCTGCAAACTACGGCACTGATTAACGAGACTTGGTTGAAGCTGCATAAAGTGGACGGCTGGAATGATCGCCAACATTTTTTGCGCGCCGCTGCCATTGCGATGCGGCAAGTGCTGGTGGATTCAGCACGCGAGCACTATGCCGAAAAACGAGGTGGTGGCATAACACCCGACACGATGTCAGCTGCCGAGCGGGTTCCGGCCGGTTCCGATGATGAAGTGATTCTTGTCGATGAAGCACTGACTCGACTTCAAGCGCTCGATTCGCGTTTGGCACAAGTCGTTGAATGCCGCTTTTTTGCCGGCTATAACGAAGAAGAAACTGCGCAGGCTTTAGGCATCAGTGACCGCACGGTTCGACGTGATTGGCTGAAAGCAAAGGCGTGGTTGTACGTCGAGATGGCGCCGAATTAATTTCCCGTAGTAGCGCTCACGAGCGCGAAAAATCTGCGACGAGGCTTGTGGTAGGAGCGCCTTCAGGCGCGACAAATCTGCGAATATGTTTGATGTAGGAGCGAGCTCTGC